>NZ_JAYFSJ010000016.1:0-116523 GCF_039708975.1 Chromobacterium indicum | reverse complement strand
CAGCGCGACGCCAACCACACCACCGGCCGGCGCTGGCTGCACAACGTCGGCCAGCACATCAGCCTGTTCGTGGCCGGGGTGAAAGACAAAGTGGCGCTGAAGCTGATTGCGGCGAAGGGCAAGGTGCAGGTACAGGCGCAGAGCGACGCGATGGAGCTGACGGCGGATAAGGACCTGACCATCACCTCGGCCAAGGGCAAGGTGCAGATCGCCGCCAGCCAGGAAGTGCTGCTCACCAGTGGCGGCGGCTATATCCGCATCGCCGGCGGCAATATCGAAATCCACTGCCCCAGCGAAGTGAGCGTAAAGGGCGCCAGCCATAGCTTGAGCGGCCCGGCCAGCCTCAGCACCCCCACTCCGACATTCGCCAAGCCTGGCACCGGCAATCTGCAGGTGATCCACGAGTTCGCCAACGGCTACTCGATGAACCAGGGCAAGTTCGTCGTCACCGACGCGCTGGGCGTCAAGCACAGCGGCGTGTTGGACGAGGCCGGCAAGGCGATGGTCCATGGACTCCCGGTAGGCCCAGCCCAGGTCGATTTCCTGGGCCGGCCGAACAAGGACAAGGCCGACATCTTCCCCTTTGTGCCACAGCCGGAAGAAGCGGTGAAACAGCTGGTGGGCGGAGAGGCGGTGAAGAAGCAGGCGATGAGCCAGCTCTCCAGTCTGGTGGGCAAGACCTTGCCGCCCGGCGTCGCCACGGCCGCCGGCCAACTGTCCCAAGCCAAGAATACGCTGGACCAGGCCAAGCAAGTGGCCGGCCAGGCGCAGGCCATGCTGCAGCAGGCGCGCGATGTGAAGCAACTGGCTTCCGCCGCCGCCACCGTCCCGAACGCAGCCAACCTGCTCAAGAAAATACTTTAAAAGATACTCGCCATCATGACGACCGCAGCCCTCGCCCGTCCCGTAGCCGTTATTCCCGCCACGCCTCAGGCCGCAGCCCAGGCGCTGCAGCAAACAGGCAAAGACTTCGATCAATGGCTGCGCAGCATCAGCGACGGCCATCTGTCGGTGGAAAGCCTGAAGACCATCGCATCCGCAGTGCCTGTGGTGGGCAACCTGATTTCCATCGGCGACGTCATCGTCGACATCGTCGACATGTCGGAAAAATCCCGCGCCAACCAGGAAGTGGATGTCTTCGACTGGCTATTCCTCGGCGTGGACCTGATCGGCGTGATCCCGGCTGCCGGCGGCCTGTTCAAGATGGGCGCGCGGCCCACGCTGAAGCTGTGCGCCACCAGCATGCGCCGCGCCGGCAAGGACTGGGCGAAAGGCGAGATCGAAGCAGGCCTGGCGGCCAAGCTGGTTACCATGCTGCCAGCCAGTTATCGCAATTCGCCGGCAGAGTGGGTGAAGTACGTAGATGGCAAGATCCAGGATGAGCTGAAAGTTTGCGGCGCCAAAGGTTCAACCATCATCGCCGGCATGGGCGAACTGCTGACCAGCCTGGGCACCGGCAAGTTCGGCGCCTATGTGCAAAAGAACGTCAAGCACGCGCCGGTCAGGTACAACCTCAATAAAACCAATGACCAGGGCTTTTGGGGCACGGTCAGCGCCCACCTGCACTCGCTGAACCAGGCCGCAGCCGATGCCGGCACCGAGGCAGCCGCCGGCATGACGGTGGCCGCCGCCAAACAGATCGACTCCATCCTGAAAGGCACGGTTTCCGCACGTCTGATGCAACGCCTGGGCGCGGCCATGGCCAAATGGGCGGGCATGCTGGTGGACATGCTGATGAAGATGTACAGCAGCCATTTGAAGCCGTTGCTGGACAAACTGCTGAAAGCCTTCCTCAATCACCTGCCGAAAAAAGCGGCGGCGGTGGCGACCAAGGCGGTGAATACCGCCAAGAAAAAGGTCGAACAGACCGTGAAGGAAGTTGCCGCCAAGCTCAAGCAGCTCGCCAAACCAGGGCCCAAATGTGCGTGCGCTAGCACCCAGGCCTCCATCGGGTACGCTTTTGGCGACGAGTCGCTACAACACACCGACTTCAGCCTTCCGGGTGTTCTTCCTATTGTTTGGACACGGCAATATCGTTCCAACTTCGGCGGCAACGATCAAAAAGGCGAGTTCGGCGCGCGCTGGAGTCTTGCCTATACCGCCCGCTTCGATATTGAAGGCGGGCAGCTGAAATTCCACGACGACAGCGGCCGCACGCTGAAGTATCCGCTGCTGCCGGAAGGCGAGTCGCACAAGGACGGCATCGAGGGCTTTACGCTCACCCGCCTATCCGACACCCTGCTGTCGCAGACCTTCGGCCATGACTTGATCCAGCTGTACGAGCGCCACGGCGACAGCTTCCGCCTGGCGCTGATCAAGGACCGCGCCGGCAACAGCATTGCGATGAACTTCCGCGATGGCCGCCTCAGCCAGCTGGTCAGCAGCGCCGGCTACGCAGTGGACCTGAATCACGACGCCATTGGCCGCGTCACCCGCGTTACCCTGCAGAATCTGGAAACCGGCCTGCTGCAACGCACGCTGGCCGAATACCGTTACAGCGATATCCCGCAGCTGGGCGGCGATGCCGGCGACCTGCTGGCCGCCACCGATGAAAACGGCGAAAGCTGGAGCTACCAGTACCAGCATCACCTGATCACCCGCTACACCGACCGCACCGGCCGCGGCATCACGCTGGAATGGGATGGCACGCATCTGGACGCCCGCGCCATCCGCGAATATGCCGATGACGGCAGCCTGGACGTGCGCCTGGCCTGGGATGAGAACATCGATCTCACCTATGTCACCGATGCCTATGGCCGCACCACCGAATACTATTTCGACGAAAAAGGCTACAACTACCGCATCGTCTATCCGGACCACAAGGAAGAATGGTTCGAATACAACGACGACAAAGATCTGCTCAGCCACATCCATCCGGACGGCACTCAAGACAGTTACGATTATGATGCCAACGGCAACCTGATCTGGCATGAACGCGCCGACGGCAGCGAAGTGCACTTCACCTACGACGAACAGGACAATCTAGTCGAAGTCCTCGACCCGATGGGCGAGAAATGGCTGCGCGCCTACGACGACAAGGGCCAGCTGATAGAGGAAACCGACCCGCTCGGCCATAAAACCAAGTACGCGTACAACGAGCAGGGCCTGCCGGTAGCCGTCACTGACGCCAAGGGCGGCGCCAAGAAAATCACCTATCGTCCGGACGGCCTGCTGGAGAGCTATACCGACTGCTCCGGCAGCGCCACCCAGTGGCAGTACGATGAGCGCGGCCGGCCGCTGCTGATCATCGATGCGATGGGCAACGCCACCCGCTATCAGTACGCAGCCAACGGCACGCTGCGGGCCATCGTCCAGCCGGACGGCCAGGCTACCCAGCTGGAACACGATGCCGAAGCCCGCCTGCTGAAAATCACCGACCCATTGGGTCGCGGCACCCATTACGAATACGACAAGGCCGGCCGGCTGCAAAAGCGCACCGACGCCAACGGCCACAGCCTGGGCTACCAGTACGACAAGCTGGGCCGCCTCACCGCGTTGCGCAACGAAAATCACCGCTACTACCGCTTCGACTACGACAACGGCGGCCGACTGACGGCCGAAACCGGCTTCGACGGCAGCATCACCCGCTATGTCTACGACAACGCCGGCCGCCTGGCGCAGCAAGTGGAAGGCGACGTCACCACCGATTACCGCTACGACCGCGCCGGCCGTCTGATCGAGCGCAGCGCGCCGAACAGCAAGGAACGCTTCGGCTACGACCCGGCCGGCCGCCTATTCCAGGCCAAGAACCGCTATGCCAGCCTACGCTGGGTGTACGACCCAGTCGGCAACGTCATCGAGGAGCACCACGGCTACCACGTCGCCGACGTCAAGGAAACCTATCGCTGGCAACACGAGCACGACAAGCTGGGCAACCGCATCGCCACCATCCGCCCAGACGGCCACCGCGTGGACGTGCTCAACTACGGCAGCGGCCATATCCACGGCCTGCTGTTCGGCCAGCGCGACATCTTCAATCTGGAGCGCGACAAGCTGCACCGCGAAACCCAACGTGTGCTGGGCAATGCGCTGCAACAGACCCTGGCCTACGACAAGGCCGGCCGCCTGTCCAGCCAGCGACTGATGGGCGCCACCCAGTGGAGCCGCCAGTACCAGTACGACGCCGCCGGCCAGCTCACTGGCATCGCCGACAACCGCAGCGGCCCGTTGAACTATCGTTACGATCCGGTGGGCCGCTTACTGGAAGCCGCCACCCCCAAGGGCGTGGAAAGCTTCCGCTTCGACCCGGCCGGCAACCTGCTGGACAACGCCCCGGCCGCCGACGGCCATCAGGACGACAGCCTGCTCGGCAACTTGCTCAGCCAATACGCCGGCCGCCACTACCGCTACGACAGCCGCGGCAATCTGGTGGAGAAGCGCGTCAACGGCAGCCTCACCAAACTGGAATGGGACAGCCACAACCGCCTGTCCCGCCTCACCGCGCCGGACGGCCAACGTACCGACTATCATTACGACCCGCTGGGCCGCCGCATCGCCAAGATCAGTCAGGGTGAGGCTACGCTGTACGGCTGGGACGGCGACGTGCTGGCTTTCGAAACCCGCGACGAAGAAACGGTGCATTATCTGTTCGAGCCGGACAGCTTCGTGCCGCTGGCCCAGGTGCACACCGACGCCATTCGCGGCGTCAAAGTGCCGGCCTGGAGCCAGCACAACCCCTACGACCCGGACAAGGACCCGCTGCGCCAGGCCGCACCGGAACCCGAGGCCCCCAAGGCGGTGTACTACTACCACACCGACCACCTGGGCACGCCGCAAGCGCTGACCGACGAACAAGGCGCGATTGCGCTGGAAATGAACTATCAGGCCTGGGGCCAGGCGCGCGAAGTGATCGCCGACGCCGCCTCAAAAGCCGGCATCCGCAACCCGTTCCGCTTCCAGGGGCAGTATCATGACGACGAGTCCGGGCTGCACTACAACCGTTATCGTTACTACGATCCGGAAATCGGCAGGTTTATTTCGCGGGATCCGATTGGGTTGATGGGTGGGATTAATATCCACAGTTATGCGCCGAATCCGACAGAGTGGATAGACCCACTTGGTCTAGTAAAGAAAAAAAATCCATCAGCAAATTCATGTGAAAAGTGTGATGACCCATGCAATCCAAAACCAATTTCTTTATCACCCAAAGATGTTAATTTTGCACAAAGAAGTATCAACCCTAGATTTGACACTCCTGATGGGAAAACATCCATTCACAGTGTAGTTAGAAATGGGCCAGCCCAGGTAAGCAGCTTCCCACCTATAAGCGTCATAAATGTCAAGGGACAATGGGTGGCACGAGACGGTAACAGTCGCCTATTAATAGCAAAAGAA
This sequence comes from Chromobacterium indicum, assembly GCF_039708975.1. Taxonomy (NCBI): domain Bacteria; kingdom Pseudomonadati; phylum Pseudomonadota; class Betaproteobacteria; order Neisseriales; family Chromobacteriaceae; genus Chromobacterium; species Chromobacterium indicum. The sequence continues at coordinate 111,189 of NZ_JAYFSJ010000016.1, read as the reverse complement.
ACAAAAGCCAACTCAATAAAGGCTATGGATGAGAGTAGTTGCTTAGACAAAGTAAAAGATCTCAACAAAAGACTAAAGCTGAATGGATTACCCGGAAATGGCACATCCAAAATGCCAAAATATTAAGGATTGCAATGAATATAATTGAAATTGAACTACCATTCTGGCAAGACCCTCAATGCCACATTATTACAACTCATCAACAAGATGTTGTTTCAGTGGTATTCAACTGCTGGAATGAAGATGCCGAAATTGAAAACGACTATTTGGGATGCATTATATTTTCGGGTGTTATTGCAACCAATATCTCTAGCAAAATAGCACCCACAACTCCGGATGACTTACAATTTAAGTCATCAATTTATGAGATTAAAAACTCCAAATGGATTGAAGATTATATAAAAAACTCCACCAAATGGACACATGAGAATTATGACAAAAAACATTATCACCATTACCTTGTAAATAGCCACGACCATCAGCTAGCTTTGATATGCAAGCAATATGAAATACGAAAAACCTCACCAGAGAAAAAAGACTTAATTTTTGATTTTGAATTTAAACAATAGCTGCAAAATACGCGTAGACCTATCCATATCACAAAGCTCAACATTCGCACGGGGCAAGTACATTCAGGGAAGGAAACTCACTACTAGCAACTGGAGCGCGACAAGCTGCACCGCGAAACCAAGCACGTGCAGGGCAACGCGCTGCAGCAGGCCATGGCCTACGACAAGGCCGGCATCGCCGACAATCACAACGGTCAGCTGAATTACCGCTATGACTTGCTAGAGGCCGCCACACCCAAGGGCGTGGAAAGCTTCCGCTTCGACCCAGCCGGCAACCTGCTGGACAACGCCCCGGCCGCCGACGGCCATCAAAACGACAGCCTGCTCGGCAATCTGCTAAGCCAGTACGCCGGCCGCCACTACCGCTATGACAGTCGCGGCAATCTGGTGGAGAAACGGGTGGCCTCACCAAGCTGGAATGGGACAGCCACAACCGCCTGTCCCGCCTCACCGCGCCAGACGGCCAACGCACCGACCCGCTGGGCCGCCGCATCGCCAAGATCAGCCAGGGTGAGGCTACGCTGTACGGCTGGGACGGTGACGTGCTGGCCTTCGAAACCCGCGACAAAGAAGCGGTGCATTACCTGTTCGAGCCGGACAGCTTCGTGCCGCTGGCCCAGGTGCACACCAACGCCATCCGCGGCGTCAAAGTGCCTGCCTGGAGCCAAATCCGTATGATCCGGACAAGGACCCGCTGCGCCAGGCTGGCCCGGAGCCGGAAGCGCCGAAGGCGGTGTACTACTACCACACCGACCACCTGGGCACACCGCAAGCGCTGACCGATGAGCAAGGCGCGATTGCGCTGGAAATGGACTACCAAGCCTGGGGCCAAGCACGCGAAGTGATCGCCGACGCCGCCTCAAAAGCCGGCATCCGCAACCCTTTCCGCTTTCAGGGGCAGTATCATGACGACGAGTCTGGACTGCACTACAACCGCCATCGCTACTATGATCCGGAGATCGGCCGGTTTATTTCGCGCGATCCGATTGGACTGTTGGGCGGTGACCATTTATATCTATATGCGCCAAATCCAATAGAGTGGCTTGATCCGCATGGTCTAGATCGATTTCCAACCTGGATGCTAACAAAACAAGGTTATCAACGTCAGCACATCATTCCATACTCGCTAAAGGGGCACCCTGTATTCGACAAGGCGGGAATGGATGTCAACTCGTCAGGAAACATGATGTATATGCCTGTTTGCGAAGGAATTGATGAAAACAAAAAGGGCTATCATAGAGGCTGGACTGAAGAGCATGCCGCATACAATAGAATGGTCCAAGGCAAACTTGATGAAATGAATATAAAATCAAGACAAGAAGGTTGGGACAAGGTAAAAACACAAAAATAAGTATCGAGCTTACAAAGACAATTAAGAGCTGATTTAAACTCAGGAAAACTAACTTGCGCCTCAGCAACCATTCCTAAGAAAACTAAGCGATAAAGACAGCCACATGAAAATTTACAGCATGTACTCTACTGAAAAGAGTGAATTTTCTCTTATCGACATAAAAGATAAAAATGGAGAAATTATGGATTTCTTCATGCTGGGACTCGAAAATGAGAGGCTTAAAAGAACTCATTTTAGCGCAGTGGCTCAAAGTTTTTTCAAAGTAGAAAATATTAATGAGTTTGATTATTTTGAGCCCACAATGGCTTTCCCTGTATTCTCTGAAAAAGCAGCCAACTTGCTTCAAAATACCTTAAAAGCACAAATGGAGACATACAAGCTGAAAATACGAGTAAAAGATGAATCAATTGAAACGTACGCAGGTAGGATATTAAATAGAAAACCAGTGTTTGAAAGAATTGATGACTATAAAATTCAAGTAAAAAAAGACTTTCAGATTGAAAAAAACGACTTAATTATAAGAGACATAAATAATCCTCAATTCTTTTTTGCCACAGAGTTGTTTAAAAATACATGCAAAGATTTTGCATTAAAAATCAAATTCAAAGAATTCTCTCTAATGAAATAATTTATCACGGGAAGGACTACTTCTCCGTTTACGCTTACCAAATTAATGAAGAAATTATCAAAAATACTGAATTAAAAAACCGCCTACTCTTTAAAATGGGTGGTTATTTGTCAGCTCATATTACAGTACACAAATCAATAGCCTCTATTTTTAGGACAAAAAATATAGATGGTACTGCTCTAGTGCCAATCAAAGATTATGGCATCAGTTTTTATCACTAATTACAATATGAATAACCATGACGATGACTATTATTTTATCAGCTACAAGAGTACTGAGGATCGACCAGTACTAGCGGCAGATGAAGACACTGCCACCATGCCCTATACATCTGCAAAACTCCCATTTGGCGGAAGAACTCTGAAATTTTTCAACGGCGCCCTAAACAAAAAGAATAAACACTTATTCAAAAAAGATCCTCCAGATATCTTATTTTACGGCTCTGACATTGCAGTCAACGATGATGTCTATGAAAAACTCTCCTCAATGGATATCCTTAATTTAGCGATACATCCTGCAATATATGTTGATCACAACGATATCTGGCACGAAAACTACTGGTTTCTAACATTCACAGAAAAGTTTGACTGTTGGGATCGTGATAAATCTTTTTATGCACCAGATCCCTTGACTGGTTTTGGCGACATCAGATACGAAGTAATTAGCTATCATCTAAATAGCAACTTATTGGATCAGACAAACATTAACGAACGCAAGCTGTTCAAAATGGGAGCGACTACTGAAGGATGGATTCTTGTCCACAAGAGCCTTGCGGGTCTTTTCAATCGAACAGGTGTAGAGCTAGTTCCGGTTAAAGATTTTGGAACTACTTTCTTCCCATAAAATATTACCGCCCAAGTATAATACCTAGGTTTGCATCTTCACAGCACAAAATCTAGATTGTATCTTTTGCAATTAGTCAAAATTAAATAGGCCTGCCCATTATTTTAAAACTGGCAGTCCTATCTTATTTATCAGATTAAATATCTACACTTCCCTCCCCTTCGCATAACTGGCAATCAATCCTCACATCTGGATCACCTTGGCATGCAGGACAGTACACTGGGTGTTTCTCCGTAGCAAAAGCCAAGTCGCAAGGAACTTCCCCACTACCGTTGCACTCCGGACATTTCATCTTCGTCATCGCGATACCTCCATCGATAAGAACAAGTCTCATGGACACGCATCAACTTTTCTTCCCCGCCCTCATCGCAAGATCAACCCATCATACCGATAAACAACTTATAAAGTTGAGTATCAACCCCAACGGTCCTTCATGTCAATGGGGTGCCATTCAACTATATAGGTTGAATGGAGGACACTAGATGCAGAATGAAGACGCACTCGCCAAATCTGTTGGCAAAGCCATTGCCAAACGCCGGACATCTATCGGGCTCAGACAGGAGGAGGTGGCAGAAAAGCTTGGAATTGGCTTGGAAGCCATGTCTAGGATGGAGCGTGGAGTGGTCATCCCAACTATCACGCGCATGATGCAGCTGTCGGAAATTTTCGGCTGCTCAACAGCCGATTTGGTACAAGAAGCTAGCTATCGTCCAACAGATCAGGCCATGTATATAACCGATCTGCTGGCCAAACTGGCGGACGAAGATCGCACCATGCTGGTTGGAATGATCGAACAGCTTGCAGCTCGCCTGCAAAAAAGCTAGCCCTCGTTCCGCAACGGCCACCAGACCGCCGAAACCGGCTTCGACGGCAGCGCCACCCGCTATGTCTACGACAACGCAGGCCGTCTGGCGCAGCAGGTGGAAGGCGACGTCACAACCGATTACCGCTACGACCGCGCCGGCCACCTGATCGAGCGCAGCGCGCCAAACAGCAAGGAAAGCTTCGGCTACGACCCGGCCGGCCGCCTGTTCCAGGCCAAGAACCGCTACGCCAGCCTGCGCTGGGTGTACGACGCCGTCGGCAACGTCACCGAGGAGCACCACGGCTACCACGTCGCCGGCGTCAAGGAAACCTACCTCTGGCAGCACGAGCATGACAAGCTGGGCAACCGTATCGCCACCATCCGCCCCGACGGCCACCGCGTGGACGTGCTCAACTACGGCAGCGGCCATATCCACGGCCTGCTGTTCGGCCAGCGCGACATCTTCAACCTGGAGCGCGACAAGCTGCACCGCGAAACCCAGCGCGTGCAGGGCAATGCGCTGCAGCAGACCCTGGCCTACGACAAGGCCGGCCGCCTATCCAGCCAGCAGCTGATGGGCGCCACCCAGTGGAGCCGCCAATACCAGTACGACACCGCCGGCCAACTGACCGGCATCGCCGACAGCCGTAGCTGCCAGCTGAGTTACCGCTATGATCCGGTCGACTACCTGCTGGAGGCCGCCACTCCCAAGGGCATGGAAAGCTTCCGCTTCGACACCGCCGGCAACCTGCTGGACAACGCCCCGGCTGCCGGAGGCCATCAGAGCGACAGCCTGCTTGGCAACCTGCTGAGCCAGTACGCCGGCCACCACTACCGCTACGACAGCCGCGGCAATCTGGTGGAGAAACGCGTCAACGGCGGCCTCACCCAGCTGGAATGGAACAGCCACAACTGCCTGCCCCGCCTCACTGCGTTGAACAACCAGCATACCGAATACCACGACTACCCACTGAGCCACCACATCTCCAAACTCAGCCAGAGCTGGGCGAACTTCCGGAACAAAAACAACGAGCACGCAACTCACCCCAACTATATGAATGCCGAAATTAACTTTATCCGCCAACAAATGGATAATTTTTATAGAAAAATATTTACATTCGACAATGCCAAACGCAACGAAAACAAAAAATTAAAAGCAGAAATAATATCGATTTTCCTTAAGGCAAAACAAGAAAAAAACAAAAGCCTTGAAAATGAAAGCATGAAGCTATTAATCGAACACACAGGATGCCAGGAGGACTATGAAATTCTGAAGGAGATTATTTTCTCTCACCCCAATTCAGAATTCCTATCCGAAACTGAGTTAATCGCAATTATGGAAACGCCTCTACCAGCCAGATGGATGTAAATGACTGTTACAGAAAACTGGTAAAATGCATAAGAAAAATGCCAAGCTTATGATAAAATTTCATTGCTCGTAAAGTTGGCATATAGATAAATTACCAAGAAGCCACTCCTAAAATAGTGAAAGCACCTCCATGCCAAATAAATTCCTACTTTCGCTCACTGCCTCAGCCATGCTGGCATTCTCCATTTCTGTCCATGCCAAGTCTCTGGAAGACAAACTGTTGGATGCCACAGCAACTTATATCGACAAGCCTTCGGCTAAGAAAATGCAGGCGATCGACAAGCTGCTAGCCCAAGGCGCCAAACCACATTTCGCCTTCCCGATGGATGCAGAAGAAGCCATGGAGATTCCTACTCCGCTAGGCCTTTCTATCTACTTCAACGACGCGGCGCTGACTCACAAGTTTCTGGAAACCAAGCCAGATCTGACGCTACCGATTTCCATTCAGATGAATATGCCGCCGATGATGTACGCGATGTTGCCACCGGAGATATCCCCGAAAGAACGGGAAGCCCGCCGCGCCATCATCAAGGATTTGCTGGCTCATGGCGCGAGTCCCAATGTCAAAACCGCGGACGACGGCACCACCGCCTTGATGGCTGCCGGCGGCGTGGTACAGGTATATCCGCCGGATCTGGAAAACGCCAAAACCCTGCTGCAGGCCGGCGCGGATGCCAATGCTCGCAATCAGTATGGCGACTGGCCGCTAACATCCATGGGCGCCAGCAACCTCGGCATCGTCAAGCTGATGCTGGAAGCCAAAGTGGACGTGAAAAAGCCGAACGGCAATGGCCAAACCGCCATGCACTTCGTCTGCACCCGCTATTTCAAAACGCGCGCCAACGCGCCAGACCTGGATGCGGAAGAACGCATCGCCCTATTGAAGCAAGCCGGCCTGGACATCAATGGCATGCCGGAGCAACAAGGTTTGTCGACGTTTGGCAATCCGCTGTACACCGCACTGCAAGAAAAGAACCCCGACTGCGTGCAGGCTTTGCTCAAGCAGGGCGCGTCGCCCGATGCGCCGGCAGTGCGCGATCTGCGCGGCAATGCCCGCACGCTGAGGGAATGGCTGAAAGCCGAAGGCAAGGACTTCCTGAAGAACAACGCCATCCCCGCCAGCCTGCGCAAGCAACTGCTGTAGGCCCTCTCTGCGCCGCTCACCTCCCGCGGGCGGCGCGCCTCAGCTCTCCCACAGTCGATCCTCAAGCCCAATTCGGCATCCCATTCGCCTTGGCTAACATTCAAAGCCTGACTCAACACAAAGCTTAATGCCAAATACAAGCTGGACAATGATGCTTCAAGCATTCACCATCATATCCGATACGATTTGGACCAGCCTTTTGACTTATATGCGCGCCAGCGGGGTCTAGGCGCATCACCGTCTTAACTCTGAACACACATCGCGCGCGCCCTGGAGAAGCATAGAAGATGACTCCCCCACAGTTCATCGCCTTTGGCGAAGCCCTGACCGATTTCATCCGCGTGGACAGCGACACCTGGCAGTCCCGCCCGGGCGGGGCCGGCTGGAATGTGGCCAGGGTGGTGGGCAGGCTGGGAGTGGGAGCCGCATTCGCCGGCGCGGTCAGCGACGATCTGCTGGGCCGGCAACTGCTGGAAGCGTCCGCCGCCGCCAGCCTGGACGCCCGCTTCATCCAGCCCTTGCCCTATCCGCCACTGCTGGCGATGGTGCCATCCAGCCAGCCGCCATCGTATTTTTTCGTCGGCGACAATAGCGCCGACCTGCATTTCGATCCGGCCCGACTGCCGCCGGATGGACTGGACGCGTTGCGCATCGCCTACTTCGGCAGCATCAGCCTGGCCCGGCCGCCGCTGGCCGACCGGCTGCTGGCGCTGGCGCATGAATTGGCCGCGCGCGGCGTGGCCATCGCTTTCGACCCCAATATGCGCAGCGCGATGAGCGAAGCCGGCTACCGCCGACGCTTCGAGGCGCTGGCCGGCCTGGCCAGCTACATCAAGGTTTCCGATGAGGATCTGCAGCAGCTGTTTCCGGCGCTGGATCAAACCCATGCGTTAAAAGCCCTGCGCCGCCTCGCGCCCCAGGCGGCCATCCTGTTTACCCGCGGCGCAGACGGCATGAGCCTGATCACTCCGAGCGGCGAGCAAGAACAGCCTGCGCTGCCCGCCGCGGTGTCGGACACCATAGGCTGCGGCGACGCCTCCATCGGCGGCCTGATCGCCAGCCTGCTGAAACACCCGGCCCGGACGATGGCGGAACATCTGCGTTTCGCCGCCGCCACCGCAGCTTGCACCGCCAGCCATGCGGGCGCTTACGCGCCGGATGAGGCGATGGTGAGCGCGAAACTGGCGCTGCCGTCGGCCGCCTGATCCTTATCGAATCCCCGCCTGGATGGCGCTACAATCGCGTCATCCCGCCCTGCTTCAAGGTAAGCCCCATGACCACTGCCGCCTGCCACGGCCTGATCGATACCCGTTTCGGCCCGGTGGCCGCCTGGCTGGACGTCCGCGGCGCGCTGCTGCGCTTGCTGTTCAACCCCACGCCCGAACAGCTGGCCGCTCACGCCTGCCCGCGCGACGACGCGGCGCTGGCCGAGGTGGAGCGCCAGTTGGCGGAGTACCAGGCCGGCGAACGCCAAACCTTCAATTTGGCGCTGGCGCCGCAAGGCACGCCGTTCCAGCAACAGGTATGGACGGCGCTGCGCGAGATCCCCTATGGCCACACCGTCAGCTACGGCGAACTGGCGCGCGCCCTGGGCAACCCGGACGGCGCGCGGGCCGTGGGCCGGGCCAACGCCACCAATCCCATCGCGCTGATCGTGCCCTGCCACCGGGTATTGGGCACAGATGGCAGCCTCACCGGCTACGCCGGCGGCCTGCCGCTGAAGGCCGCGCTGCTGCGTTTCGAGCTGGAGCGCACCGCGCCGCCGGGGCTGTTCGGCGGATAGCCCGCGCGCTACGGCAAATAACGCGCGCCCATCATTCCGGCAATGAAAAACAAGGAACCCGCATGAAACGCACCCTGCTCGCCGCCGCGCTGCTGGCGGCGGCCCTGCCCGCCTGGGCCAAGATTTACGAATTCAAAGACTGGGCCATCGCTTGCGACAACATCCGCCATTGCGACGCCAACGGCACCCAGGCGGGAGAAGGCGACAACCCAGTCAGCCTGCTGCTGTCCCGGGATCCCGGCCCCGACGGGAAGCTGAGCGCCCGGCTCTTTGTCGACGACCCGGATGAAGGCAAGGTAGGCAAGCTCACGCTGAAAGTGGGCAAGATCAAATGGTCCGGCCTCAGCTCGGAACACGCCTTCAGCGCGTCGCAAACAGCCCAGCTGCTGCCGGCGATGCTGGACGCCGACGAGGTAACTCTCAGCGACGGCAAGCTGCAATGGACGCTGTCGCTGGCCGGGCTGAAGGCGGCGTTGCTGAAAATGGATGATCTGCAAGGACGCGTCGGCACGCCCGGCGCGCTGGTGAAAAAAGGCGGCAAGCCGGAATCTGCGGTCCCCGCCGCGCAGGCCGCACCGCTGCTGATTCCGGCTCCGCCCGTCGCCGCCAAGCCCGGGGATCAGGCGCTGCTGCCCGCCATTCTCAAACAGCTGCGCGCCATGGATGAGGAATGCTGGCAGGAGCAGCCGGAAGGGGAACAGCCGGCAAGCGATCTCTACCGGCTAAGCGCCAGCCAGTTGCTGGTGCTGCTCCAATGCGGCCGCGGCGCCTACCAGAACAGCTCCACGGCCTGGATCAGCAACGACGCCCCGCCCTTCCGCCCGCGCAAAGCCAAACTGCTCAACAGCGACGGCGAAGAAGGCTTCCTGATCAACGCCGCTTTCGACAAAGGCGAGCTGTCCAGCTACGCCAAGGGCCGCGGCATAGGGGATTGCGGCGGCGGCGCCAGTTGGGCCTGGACCGGCAGGGCATTCCAGCTGATGTCGGAGGAAAACGCGCCGCAGTGCCGCGGCATAGGCGGCGGCGTGTCCTTGCGCAGCTGGGTCACCCGGCAAAAGTAAAGCGCGGCGCGGGGGCGCCCATCGCTGGCGGCCCTCCCCGCTCCGGCTTATACTGCCTGCTCATTCATCCACCTCACGACAGAAAGGAGGTAAATATGGTTTTCTCTGCGCGCCCAATCATGCTGGCTCGCGTGCTTAGCGCATTTGAATGCTCTTGCCTGCCATCCATCGCGCTGCGATAAGCGGGTTCGAGCAAAGCCACACTCCTATCTTCCAGAGTCCTTTCTCGACTCATCCCCGTTGTCGCCAGCGCTCCTGTTGACAGGGACTGCCACGTCCCGAGCAAGCGAGAGCACAAGCATGACAACCCTGATTTCCGCATTGTCCGTACAACTGGACGCCGGCCACGGCCCGCTGTTCCAGGATCTTTCCTTCACCGTAAAATTGGGCGACCGCATCGGCCTGATCGGCCACAACGGCTGCGGCAAGAGCACGCTGCTGAAACTGCTGTCCGGCCAGCTGGAACCCAATAGCGGGGAGATCCAATACGCGTCCGTCTGCCGGCTGCAGCATGTCGAACAACACCTGCCCGAACGGCTGTACGCGCTAAGCGCGCGCCAGGCCTTGCTGGAAGCGGTGGAGCCGCACCAGCATTGGCGGGCAGACAGCCTGCTGGCCGAGCTGGAGCTGGAAGCCCAGGCCGACACGCCGGTCTCCGGCCTCAGCGGCGGCCAGCATACCCGGCTGCTGCTGGGCCGCGCCGTGCTGCGCCAGCCCAATCTGTTGCTGCTGGACGAGCCCAGCAACCACTTGGACCTGCCGTCGCTGCTGTGGCTGGAGGATTTTCTCTCCCGCTGGCAGGGCGGCTTCATCCTGGTGTCGCACGACGCGCGGCTGCTGGACAAGGCCACGCGCCACAGCTGGGTGATGCGCGACGCGCGGCTGCACCGCTTCGAGCTGCCGTGCAGCCAGGCGCTGGCCGAACTGGCCGAAGCCGACGAGGCCGCCCGCGCCCGCCGCTCCGGCGAGCAGAAGGAGATAGACCGCCTCGCCGCCAGCAGCAAGCGGCTGGCGATCTGGGGCCGCGAGCACGACAACGAAAAGCTGGTGCGCAAGGCCAAGTCGATGGAGAAGCGCATCGACAGGCTGAAGGACGAGCAGACCTTCGTCAGCCGCGGCAGCCCATGGCGGCTCAGCCTGCAAGGCCAGGCGCTGTCGGCCGACAACCTGCTGACTTTCGAGTCGCTGCCGGTGTCGGCCGCGCCCGGCCTGCCGCCGCTGTTCGCCGCCGCCGAGCTGTGGCTGCGGCCCGGCGACCGGGTGGCGCTGCTGGGCGCCAACGGCGCCGGCAAGTCGTCGCTGCTGCGCCAATGCTGGCGCGATGTCCAAGACGGCGAGCCGCGCGCCGGCTGGCGCTGGCATCCGGCGGCCAGCATCGCCTATTACGACCAGTCGCTGCGGCAACTGGCCGATGAGGCGACGCTGATCGACGCGCTCTATCCGCTGGCGCCATTGCCGGAAGCGGCGCGCCGGCACGCGTTGATCGCCGCCGGCTTCGCCTATGCCCGGCATAGCCAGAAAGTCAGCGCCCTCAGCGGCGGCGAACGCGCGCGGCTGCTGTTTCTGGCCTTGTCGCTGGCCAGCCACCATTTGCTGTGGCTGGACGAGCCGACCAACCACCTCGACCTGGACGGCAAGCGCGAGCTGGCCAGCGCGCTGGCGGCCTTCCCCGGCGGCGCGTTGCTGGTCTCGCACGATCGCGAGCTGATCGAAGCCGCGTGCAACCGCTTCTGGGTGCTGGACGACGGCCGGCTGCGAGAATGGCCGGACGCCGACAGCGCCTACGCCGCGCTGTTCACCGTTCCCGCCGCCGTCCCCGAGCGCCCGGCCCCGGCATCCGACGCGCCCGCGCCGGCGGAGCCAAACGGCGAGGACGCGCAATGGCAGCGCCTGTGCGAGCTGGAGGCGCTGCTGGCGGCTGATCTTGCCCGCAAGCCCAAGCACCAGAAGCCGCAGCTGCAGCAGGCCTGGCGCAGCGAAATGCAGGCGCTTGAACAAGCGCTAGGCCTGTAACCCCCTCCCCCGGAAGCCATGCGGCGCTCCGGGGGATTTTTCCTCCCGGCCAAACCAACCGCGTTTCATCCGCGCCAAACGCGTTTCATCCCACGCTTTCGGCAGTCCGTCGCATGTCGATACCATCCCCTGCGGCGCTCTCCTACAGTCACATCACAAACCAAACAGGAGAAACGCCATGAACGACTTCGACACCGCCGCGCTGTTGGACGCTCTGATCCAGCTCTGCCATCATATTCCGTCGTACTGGCTGCAATTGACGGACTGGGCGGGCAATATGGACTGGGGCCATCTCGTCCTGTCCGCGCTGCTGACCATCCTGGCCGTCAACGCCGTGATCGTGCCCGCGGCGCTGGTCTGGCTGTCGCTGGACTTCACGCAGCCCAAGCGGCTGTTCCGCCAGACCCATTTCAAGATTCCGTCGCAGCGCAAAGAGGTGAAGCATGGATAATCACAACCGCCCGGCGATGAGCCAGGACCACGCCGGCGCGATTCTGCAAACCGTAGAACGAGTCTGGTGGAGCTTCGTCGACAAGGTGGCGCGGCTGGGCTGGGGCCGACTGGCGCTGGCCTCCCTGCTGGCGATGATCCTTGGCGGCATTCTGCAGCTGCACATGCTGGCGCTGACGCTGGTGCTGGTGTCTATCCTGGTGAAGATACTCGCCGGCGGCAAATACCAGGCCGAACGCGCCGCCGACCAGGCCATCGCCCGCAGCGAGGAGGCCGAGCAACAGGCAGAGCTGGAGACGCTGCAGCGCCAGCTGGCGGAAGCGCGGATGGGCGCGCTGCAAGCGCAGATCGAGCCGCATTTCCTGTTCAACACCCTGTCGTCGGTGTGCCAGCTGATGGAGGACTCTCCGGTCAAGGCGCTGTCCATGCAGAAAGCGCTGATCCGCTACCTGCGCTCCTCATTGCCGGAATGGCGCGACTCGCCCGGCGAAACCAGCCTGGGCCAGCAGCTGGAGCTGTCCCGCGCCTATCTGGAAATCATGCAGTTGCGGATGGAGGACCGGCTGCAGGTCCGGCTAAAAGTGCCCGAATCGCTGCTGGCCGCCCGCTTCCCGGTGATGATGCTGCAAACCTTGGTGGAGAACGCCATCAAGCACGGCCTGGAGCCCAAGGCCGAGGGCGGGTCCATCGAGGTGGGCGCCAAGGTGCTGGACGGCAGGCTCAGGCTGGAAGTGCGCGACGACGGCGCCGGCTTCCCGGAGCAACCCGGCCAGGGCATGGGCCTGGCCAATATCCGCGAGCGGCTGGCCATGTTGTACGGACCGCAGGCAGAGCTGGCACTGGAAGCGCCCGAATCCGGCGGCACCCGCGCCACCATCGTCCTGCCCTTCGCCCTGAGCTGAAAGAAAACCATGAGCAAGCTGACCGCCCTGATCGCCGACGACGAGCGCCTGATGCGCGAACAACTGCGCGCCGCGCTGGAGCGGGTGTGGCCAGAGCTGGACATCGTCGCCGAGGCCCGCGACGGCGGGCAGGCTGTCGAGCTCGCGCGCGAGCTTCGGCCCGATCTGGCCTTTCTGGACATCACCATGCCGGTGCAGAGCGGCATCGCCGCGGCGATGGAGCTGGACGGCCTGTGCCCGGTGGTGTTCGTCACCGCTTATGACCAATACGCGATCCAGGCTTTCGAGGAAGGCGCCATCGACTACCTGCTCAAGCCGGTGGACGACGAGCGCCTGGCGCGCACCCGCCAGCGCTGGCAGCAGCGCGCGCCGGAAGAGGCGCCGGACTGGCAATCCGCGCTGAAGCAATTGAGCCGGCAACTGGAAAAACCCGCCCACCTGCGCTGGATACGCGCGTCGGTGGGCAGCTCGATGCGGATGATCGCCACCGAAGAGGTGCTGTTTTTCCAATCCGACGAGAAATACACCCGGGTGCAGACCGCGGGCGGCGAGGCGCTGATCCGCATGCCGATCAAGGAGCTGCTGCCGCAGCTGGATCCGGACGAATTCTGGCAGGTGCACCGCTCCACACTGGTGCGGGTGGCCGCCATCGAGCAGGTGCGCCGCGACGACCGCGGCATGCAGCTGCTGCTGCGCGGCTATCCGCAGCCGCTGGAAGTGAGCCGCAGCTACGCCCATCTGTTCCAGCGGATGTAGCCAAGCGTCTTCAGACATGAAGAGGATGTCGGCCTCGCCGGCATCCCCTTCTGGTTTTCCAGGCCCCCGCCAGCGCGGCGGGGCGAATCCCGTCCTTATTCCATCATTCCATCCGGAAAGCCAGCGTGGTCTGCTGCATCCGCTCCGCCACCACCGCCAGTTCGCGCGTCGCCTGCGAGAACACCTCCACCGCCACGCCGTTTTCCTTGGACATCGCCGCGATGGCCTCCACCCGCCCCGCCAGCTCGGTGCTGGCCTGGCGCTGCTCGCCCACCGCCATCGCGATCTCGTGGATCACCGACACCACGCCGGCGGCGCGCTCCTCCACCGTGCTGATGGTGGCCGACGCGTTCTCGGCCGCCACCACCACGTCGGCGACGATCTGGCGGCTGCTGCGCATGCCGTCCACCGCCTCGCGCGCGCCGTCCTGGATCCTGCCTATCATATTGGTGATTTCCTGCGCCGAGCTGGTGGTGCGCTCGGCGAGCTTCCTCACCTCGTCGGCCACCACGGCGAAGCCCCGGCCCTGCTCGCCGGCGCGCGCCGCCTCGATCGCCGCGTTCAGCGCCAGCAGATTGGTCTGATCGGCCACGTCCTTGATCACGGTGGCGATGCTGCCGATCTGCTGCGCCTGCTCGGACAACGATTCCAGGCTGTCGGCCGAGCTGCTGACGCTCTCGTTGACCCGCCGCACCCGCGCGGTGGAATCCTGAACATCCTTGTTGCCGGCCTTGGCCTGCTGGCCGGCTTCCGCCGCCTGCTCGTTGGCGTGGCCGGCATTGCTGGCGCACAGGTCTATGCTGACCGTCAGTTCCTCTATCGACGCCGCCGCGCTGGAGGTGGCGTTGACCTGCTGGCCGATGCTGGCGCTGACCTGCTCGGTGGAGGCGGCCAGCTCTTCCGAGGTGGCTGCGACCATCGCCGCCGAACGGACGATCTCGCCTACGGTAGCGCGCAGCCGCTGCTGGGTATCGGCCAGCAAGCGCATCATGACGGCGACTTCGTCCTTGCCTTGCGGCCGGATGTCGCCGGTCAGATCGCCGCCGCCTATCTTCTCCATCGCCGCGCCTGCGCTGCGCAGGCTGCCGACGATGCCCCTCTGTATCGCCAGCCCCAGGCCAATCAACAAAAGCAAGCCGAACACCAGCACCGAGATCGCCGTCGTTCGCACTTGCTGGTATTTCGCTTCCGCCTCCTGCTGCGCTTGGTCGGCCAGCTTGGTATTGATTTTGGATAGCTCGGTCAACACGTCGTCAGCCGTCTGGAACAGCGGCCGGCACTGCTTGGCCATGATGGCCAGCGCCTTCTTGTTGTTCTCGCCGTTGCCGGTATCGCTGTAGCTGAGATCGCGCACCTGCTTGCACGGCACCTCCATCGCCGCCCAGGCGGCATCGAAGCGCTTCAGTCCATCCACTTCGGGTGGCGTCAGCTCGGTCTTGCGATACATGTCCAGATATCGCCTCACTTCGGCCTCTTGCGCCTCGCGCCTTGCCCCGACCTGATCCATCACCGTCTTTTCCGTTTCGGCGATGTAACGGTAGTCGGAGCGGCTGACATAAGCCGCCTGCTTGGCGGCCTGCCCCAGCCAGCGTACCGGTTGCAACATATTTTTATGCATGTCGGTGGTCAGCTCGAACATGCTGGAGGCGCTGAAAATACCATTGAGCCCGATGATGAAAGCGGCGGCGGCGCCGACGACGATCAGGCTGAAGATTTTCAGCCGGATGCTGAACTGGGAGAGAAATTGAGTCACGCGATGCTCCAAGGCCGGGGTCATTACACCTAGCGTTTTAGTTGAGACTGGAAGCAATCACCAAGCCATCCGCCGCCGCCCGATGGCGCAACCCGCATCAAAGCGTCCGCCATGCTTTGCGGCGGCCCATGTGAAAACGCCCCCGGCCGTGGACAACATGGCCGGGGGCGTTGGAAAGACAGCTGCCGATCAATCCATGCGGAACGCCAGCGTGGTCTGTTGCAGCTTTTCCGCCACCATCGCCAGCTCGCGCGTCGCCTGCGAGAACACATCCACCGCGATGCCGTTTTCCTTGGACATCTCGGCGATGGCTTCCACCCGCCCGGCCAGCTCGGTGCTGGCCTGGCGCTGCTCGCCCACCGCCATCGCGATCTCGTTGATCGCCGACACCACGCCGGCGGCGCGCTCTTCCACCGTGCTGATGGTGGCCGACGCGTTTTCGGCCGCCACCACCACGTCGGCGACGATCTCGCGGCTGCTGCGCATGCCGTCCACCGCCTCGCGCGCGCCGTCCTGGATCTTGCCTATCATATTGGTGATTTCCTGCGCCGAGCTGGTGGTGCGCTCGGCGAGCTTCCTCACCTCGTCGGCCACCACGGCAAAGCCCCGGCCCTGCTCGCCGGCGCGCGCCGCCTCGATCGCCGCGTTCAGCGCCAACAGGTTGGTCTGGTCGGCCACGTCCTTGATCACGGTAGCGATGCTGCCGATCTGCTGCGCCTGGTCGGACAGCGATTCCAGACTGTCTGCCGAGCTGGTCACGCTTTCGTTGACCCGCTTCACCCGAACAGTGGAGTCCTGCACGTCCTTGTTGCCGGCCTTGGCCTGCTGGCCGGCTTCCGCCGCCTGCTCGTTGGCCTGGCCGGCGTTGCTGGCGCACAAGTCTATGCTGACCGTCAGCTCTTCTATCGACGCCGCCGCGCTGGAGGTGGCGTTGACCTGCTGGCCGATGCTGGCGCTGACCTGTTCGGTGGAGGCGGCCAGTTGCTCGGAAGTGGCCGCCACGCTGGCCGCCGAGCGGATGATCTCGCCCACGGTGGTGCGCAGCCGGTGCTGGGTGTCGGACAAGGAGCGCATCATTTCCGCGATTTCGTCCCGGCCGCTGACCTTGACCTCGCCGGTCAGATCGCCGCCGCCCATCTTTTCCATCGCCCGACAGGCTTCCTTCAGGCTGCCGACGATGCCGGTCTGGATCGCCAGCCCCAGCGCGGTCAACACCACCAGGCCCACCACCAGCACGGTGATCGCCATGGTGCGCAGCGCCTGGTACTTGCCCTGGGCGTCGTCCAGCGATTTGTCCGCCAGCTTGATATTGATGTTGGACAGCTCGGCCAACACGTCATCGGCGGCGGTGAACAGCGGCCGGCACTGCTTGGACATGATGACCAAGGCCTTCTTGTTGTTCTCGCCGTTGCCGGTGTCGGTGTAGCTGAGATCGCGCACCTGCTTGCACGGCCCTTCCATCGCCGCCCAGGCGGCGTCGAAACGCTTCAGGCCGTCCACTTCGGGCGGCGTCAGCTGGGTCTGGCGGTACTGGTCGAGAAAACCTTTCATCGCCGCCGCGAACTTGTCCCGGTTGGCCTGCACCTGGTCCATCTGCGCCTTCTCGGACTCCGCAATGAAACGGTAATCGGCGCGGTTGACGTAAGCCGCCTGCTTGGCGGCCTGGCCCAGCAGATAAACCGGCTTGAGCGCGTTGTCGTGCATGTCCTTGGTCAAGTCGAACATGCTGGAAGCGCCGGAAATGCCGTTGACGCCGATGATCAGCGCGGCCAGCACGCCGAGGACGATCAAACCGAAAATTTTGGCGCGGATGCTGAATTGGGCAAGAAGTTGAATCACGCTATGCTCCCTACTGCCTAGGTAGTTACACATAGCGTTTTAGTCGAGACTCGAACCAATCACCAGTCATGATTCGATAAATTTGCCAATGCCGGGCGTTGGCACGCCCGGCGGCCAAATCAGTCCCGCAACGACTTCCGGTAAAAAATGCGGCTGTGGCCGGGCGGGTAGTCGTCCAGCTCGCCGAAGCGCTGGTAGCCCAGGCTTTCGTAAAAACGCGGCGCCTGGAAACTATGGGTGTCCACCCAGGCGCCGACGCAGCCGCGCGTCCTCGCCTCGGCCTCCGCCTCTTTCATCAGCCGGCGGCCCAGGCCCAGGCCCCGCGCGCCGGATGGCGCGGCCAGCAGCTCGGTGTACAGCCAGCCGTAACGGGTGTAGCCCCACAGGCCGCCTACCACCTGGCCGCCCTCGTCCTCCACCCGGATCACCAGCGGCCGGTGGTCGCCGGCGCCGACTTGGGCATCGTTATAGGCAACCAGGGGCGCGACGATGGCCGCTCGGGTTTCGGCATCCGCCGCATCGCTCAACACGGTTTTGTACTGCATGTCTTTCTCGTTTTTCTCTGTTCAAAAATCGCTCATTCAACAACGAGGCCAACGCCGCGGCCGCGCGGATCGGACGCGGTTTCGGTCTTGTCGCCGCTCACCCTCACCGCCTGGATGTCGCCCATCCGCCAGCCCTGGTCCTTCAGCGTATAGCCCATCGCCTTCAGCTCCTGGGCGGCCTGGCCGGCCAACGGCGCGTACTGGTCATAGAAAATGGTGTCCTTGGGCAGCAGCTGGTGATGGACGCGCTGCGCCGCCACCGCGTCTTTCAGCGGCAGCTTGTAGTCGTACAGATTGTTCAGCACCTGGAAGATGGAGGTGAAGATGCGCGAACCGCCGGGCGTGCCGATCACCAGCTCCACCTTGCCGTCGCGGGTGACGATGGTGGGCGACATCGACGACAGCATGCGCTTGCCGGGGGCGATGGCGTTGGCGTCCTTGCCCACCACGCCGAAGGCGTTGGCCACGCCGGGCTTGGCGCTGAAGTCGTCCATTTCGTCGTTGAGCAGGAAGCCGGCGCCCTTGACCACCACGCCGCTGCCGAAATCGAAATTCAAGGTATAGGTGTTGGCCACCGCGTTGCCCCACTTGTCGACAATGGAGAAGTGGGTGGTCTGGCGCGGGTCCAATCCCGGCTTGATGTCCGGCGTCGGCGAAATGGCCGTCGGGTTGATCTCGGCCGCGCGGCGCGCGAGATAAGCCGGGTCGATCAGCTGCGCCGCCGGCGTCTTGACGAAGTCCGGATCGCCCAGGTAGTCGGCTCGGTCGGCGAACACCCGCTTCTCGATCTCCGCCAACAGATGGATGTAGCGGGCGGAATTCAACGCCACGCCGGTGAAGTCCGACGCCCGCTCCTGCTTGATGCCCAGCAGCTGCGCCAGCGCGATGCCGCCGGAGCTGGGCGGCGGTGCGGTGTAGACCATCCGGTCGCGCCAGCTGATCTTGATCGGCTCGCGCCACTTGGCGCGGTAGTCGTTGAGGTCGTCGGCGGTGATCAGGCCCTTGTCGCGCTTCATCTGCGCCACCAGCAGCTTGGCGGTGTCGCCCTGGTAGAACTCCGCCGCGCCGTAGCGGGCGATGCGTTTCAGCGTGGAGGCCAGCTCGGTCTGGCGGAAGGTCTCGCCGCCCTTCATCTTGCCGAAATACTGGGCGAAGTTGGTTTTGCCTTCGAACAGCTTCACCGCCTCGTCGCGGTACTGGTATTGGCGGGCGGCCACGGTGAAGCCCTGCTCGGCGTAGTTGATCGCCGGCTCCAGCAACTGCTTCCATTGCAGCTTGCCGAAGCGCTGGTGCGCCTGCCACAAGCCCATCACCGTGCCCGGCACGCCGGCGGCGCGCGCGCCGACCAGGCTCATGTCCGGCGACACCTTGCCGTCCTTGTCCAGGTACATGTCGCGGCTGGCGGCCTTGGGCGCCACTTCGCGGTAATCGAGGAAATACGGTTTGCCGCCCTGGTAGATGGTCATGAAACCGCCGCCGCCGATATTGCCGGCTTCCGGGTAGGTGACCGCCAGCGCGAAAGCGGTGGCCACCGCGGCGTCCACCGCGTTGCCGCCGGATTTCAGGATCCGCGCGGCGACTTCGGCGCCGTATTGGTCCGGCGAAGCCACCGCGCCCTGGCCCGCCAGCGCGGGCAGGGCGATCAGCAGAAGGCCGCCGCCGGCCAGCGCGTTGCGGGACATGGAAACCAGTTTCATAGCTCACCTCCTCTGTAGGCTGACATAGGATGCTTATGCCATTTGTTAAGAAAGTGTGCCACACATTTAAGGTAAATTCAGACTGGCAATATTCCATGCCGCTTCAATGCGCAGCCGCTCATAAGCGATCCAGCGCGTCCCGCAGTTCCCTCACCAGCGCCGCCGAAGTTTCCTGCCGCGCGTATTCATCGACGCCCGGCGCGCCCATGCCGACGCCGCAGCGCCGGTAGCGCATCGCGCTCTCCGCCTCGCCCCGCGCCGACGCGTGGAATTCCGCGCAGCCGCTCGCCGCCGCCAGCTCCGCGATATTGCCGGCGCGCACGCCGGCGCCGGGCATCACCGTCAGTCTCGCCCCAGCCTGCTCGCGCAGGCTAGACAGCAGCGCCACGCCCTGCGGCG
Organism: Chromobacterium indicum; assembly: GCF_039708975.1. NCBI lineage: Bacteria > Pseudomonadati > Pseudomonadota > Betaproteobacteria > Neisseriales > Chromobacteriaceae > Chromobacterium > Chromobacterium indicum. Next base: position 91,282 of record NZ_JAYFSJ010000016.1, on the reverse strand, counting down.
CGCTCGGCGCCTGGCCGGAGCTGAGCAGGCGCTTGCAGCCAGCGGCGATCACGTCCTCCAGCGCCTGTTCCGGATCGCGGGCCAGATCGAAGGCGCGGTGAAAGGTCACCGCCATCGGCCCGGCCAGCGCGGCCAGCTCGCGGGTGCGGGCCGCGTCGATATCGCCGTCGGCGGTCAACAAGCCCAATACCACGCCGTCCAGCCCCAGGCTGCGGCAGACTTCGACGTCATGCGCCATCGCGTCGAACTCCAGCGTGGAATACAGAAAATCGCCGCCGCGCGGGCGAATGATGGCGTGCAGCTTGATATCCAGCTTGCCGCGCGCCATCGCCAACGTACCGTAGGACGGCGTGGTGCCGCCCTCGCCCAGGTTGTCGCACAGTTCCACCCGCTGCGCGCCGCCTTCCTGCGCGGCTACGCAGGACGCCAGCGAACCGGCGCAAATCTCCAGAATCTTGCTCATTCCCGCTCCTTTTCCCTATTCCAGACCACCCACAAACGCCAAGGTGCCCCAAAAACGCAAAAACCGCCGGCGCGAAGCGCGGCGGCGGTTTGAAGAAATAGCGTAGCGAAAGCTCAGGTGACTTTCATGCCCCGGCTGGCGAACAGCGCGCGCGCATGCGCCACTTGCTCGGCGGTGGGGATAGGCGTGTCGTCCAGCTGGTACTCCATGCCCAGCTGCGCCCACTTGTCCTTGCCCAGCTGGTGGAAAGGCAGCACCTCCACCCGCTCCACCACGTCGCCCAGCGCGGCGACAAAATCGGCCAGCCGCTCGATGTCGGCGTCGCCGTCGGTCAGGCCGGGCACCAGCACATAGCGTATCCACATCTTCTTGCCGAGCCGCTGCAGCCGCTGGGCGAAGTCCAGCGTCGGCTGCAAGGGCTGGCCGGTCAGGGCCTGGTACTTGTCGGGATCGGAATGCTTGATGTCCAGCATCACCAAGTCGACATCGTCGAACCATTCGTCGGATACCCGCTCGTGCAGGAAGCCCTGGGTGTCCAGCGCGGTGTGCAGGCCGAAGCGTTGCTTGATCGCATGGAACAGCTCGCCGACGAACTCGTGCTGCATCAGCGGCTCGCCGCCGGAAATGGTGACGCCGCCGGCGAATTTGAGAAAGCGGGCGTAGGAAGCGACTTCGGACAAGGCCTGCTCCACCGTCACCTGGCGGCCGTTGTGCAGCTTCCAGGTATCCGGGTTATGGCAGTACAGGCAGCGGAATTGACAGCCCGAGGTGAAAAACACGAAACGCATGCCAGGGCCGTCGACGCCGGCGCCGCTCTCGGTGGAATGCAAATAGCCTATGGTGCCGGCGCTGGCGCCTTGGGCGGTATGGTCTGCGGCGATGGGTGGGGTCATTGCCGTATCTCCGGTATATCCATGAAAAAGGCGGGGCATTCCAGTAGGAAGCCCCGCCCATTGCTGCTTGAGGCTAACTCAGCTTACATCTTGCCGTGGAAGGTGCGGTTGATCACGTCCATCTGCTGCTCGCGGGTCAGCTTGATGAAGTTCACGGCGTAGCCCGACACGCGGATGGTCAGCTGCGGGTACAGTTCCGGATGCTCCATCGCGTCCAGCAGGGTTTCGCGCTTGAACACGTTGACGTTGACGTGGAAGCCGCCGCCGGCGATGTGGCGCTCGCCTTCGCAATCGAACGGCGTGCAGTTGGCGCTGCTGAACTCGGTCGGATGCGCGGAGCAGAAGCCGTCCAGGCAGTTGGCCAGGTTCAGGATGCGCTCTTCGGCGGTGTGGCCCAGCGCGTCAGGCGTGGCCGAAGCGGTCCAGCTGATGCCGTCCAGCGCGGAGTCGTACGGCAGCTTGGCCACCGAGGCGCCCGCGGCGACAAAGCCCTTCACGTCGCGGCCGTTCATCGGGTTGGCGCCCGGGGAGAACGGTTCGCCGGCGCGGCGGCCGTCCGGCGTGTTGCCGGTCTTCTTGCCGTACACCACGTTGGAGGTGATGGTCAGCACCGACTGGGTCGGCTTGGAGTCGCGGTAGAAGTAAGGCTGGGCCTTGATCTTGTCCATGAAGGACTGGGTCAGCCACACCGCGATGTCGTCGACGCGGTCGTCGTTGTTGCCGTAAGCCGGGTAGTCGCCTTCGATCTTGTAGTCGACGGCCAGGCCTTCTTCATTGCGGATGATGTGGACCTTGGCGAACTTGACGGCGGACAGCGAGTCGGCGGCCACAGACAGGCCGGCGATGCCGCAAGCCATGGTGCGGATGATGTCGCGGTCGTGCAGCGCCATCTCGATGCGCTCGTAGGCGTACTTGTCGTGCATGTAGTGGATGCAGTTCAGCGCCTTGACGTAGGTGGCGGCCAGCCAGTCCATCATCTTCTCGAACTTGGGCATCAGCTCGTCGTAGGTCAGCACGTCGCTGGTGATGGGCTCGAAACCGTGAGCCACCAGCGCGCCGGACTTCTCGTCGCGGCCGCCGTTGATCGCGTACAGCATGGCCTTGGCCAGGTTGGCGCGGGCGCCGAAGAACTGCATCTGCTTGCCGATCTTCATCGCCGACACGCAGCAGGCGATGCCGTAGTCGTCGCCCCAGTAAGGCAGCATCAGGTCGTCGTTTTCGTACTGGATGGCGCTGGTGTCGATGGACACCTTGGCGCAGAAGTTCTTGAAGCCTTGCGGGAAGCGGGTGGACCACAGCACGGTCAGGTTCGGTTCCGGGGCCGGGCCCAGGTTGTACAAGGTGTTCAGGAAGCGGAAGCTGTTCTTGGTCACCAGGGTGCGGCCGTCTTCGCCCATGCCGCCGATGGATTCAGTCACCCAGGTCGGGTCGCCGGAGAACAGTTGATCGTATTCCGGAGTGCGCAGGAAGCGGACGATGCGCAGCTTGATCACCAGATCGTCGATCATTTCCTGGGCTTGCGCCTCGGTCAGTTCGCCGGCGGCGATGTCGCGCTCGATGTATACGTCCAGGAAGGTGGACACGCGGCCGAAGGACATGGCGGCGCCGTTCTGTTCCTTCACCGCGGCCAGGTAGGCGAAGTACACCCACTGCACCGCTTCGCGGGCGTTGGCGGCCGGGCGGCTGATGTCGTAACCGTACTTGGCGGCCATCTGCTTCAGCTCGTCCAGGGCGCGGAATTGCTCGGACAGCTCTTCGCGCTGGCGCATCACTTCATCGGTGAAGGTGGCGTTGTCCAGCTCATGGAACACTTGCTGGCGCTCGGCGCGCAGGAAGTCGGTGCCGTACAGCGCCACGCGGCGGTAGTCGCCGATGATGCGGCCGCGGCCGTAGGCGTCAGGCAGGCCGGTGATCACGCCGGATTTGCGGCAGGCCATGATTTCCGGGGTGTAGACGTCGAACACGCCCTGGTTGTGGCTCTTGCGATACTTTTCCCACACTTCCTTGATCATCGGATCCAGCTTGAAGCCGAAGGCTTCCAGGCCGTTCTCGACCATGCGCAGGCCGCCGTTCGGCATGATGGCGCGCTTCAGCGGCGCGTCGGTCTGCAGGCCGACGATCACTTCATTGGCCTGGTCGATGTAGCCGGCGTCGTGCGCGGTGATGGAGGAGCCGCGGTCGGCGGAGACATCCAGCACGCCCTTGGCGCGTTCCTGCTTCAACAGTTCGCCCAGGGTGTCCCACAGCTTCTTGGTGCGATCGGTCGCGCCAGCCAGGAAGCTGTCGTCGCCTTCGTACGGCTGATAGTTCAGCTGGATGAAGTTGCGGACATCGACCTTGCTCTGCCAGTCGCCTGCGGCGAAGTCGCGCCACGGGTTGGCTTGGGTAGCATTTTGAGTGATGGCGTCCATCTGGTGCCTCCTTCTTGGCTGATCCAGTAAGTGTTAGATATTGAACACATCGTACATTCGGATTCGAAAATTCCGCTTGATCTTAGTCAAGTCAGCCACCGCTTTCGGCGCGTTTTCGATCCCGCGGCGCAACATGCCAGATGCGTCCAATGTCCTTATTTTCTCAATGGTTTATAGCAAAGTCGGCGCGGTACGCCATGTACCGCGCCGATTACATTCGAAATCGAACATCCACATGCCGTCCACCGGCCGGAATGTTTCCCTACCGCATCAGACAGCCTGCAGCGTGTGGCGTTCCAGCCGGAACACCACCAGGCCGACGCCGATGGCGCCGCCGACAATATTGCCCAGCGTGGCCGGCACCATATTATGCAGGATGTCGCCCCACTCCAGGCCGGCCATGCCCTGCAGCTTGGCCAGCGCGAAGAAGGCCATGTTGGCGATGCTGTGCTCGAAGCCGGAGAAGAAGAACACGAACACCAGCAACATGATGATCAGCAAGCGCGCCGCCTCGTTGGCCAGCCGCATCGGCACCCAGACCGCCAGACAGATCACCCAGTTGCACAGCACGCCCTTCCAGAAGATCTCCAGCGAAGACGCATGCACCTTGTGCTCCACCACGTTGAACAGCAAATGGCCGGCCGGCAAAGCGCCCATGCCGCCGGCCCCGGCCAGCACGGCGACGAACAGCAGCACGCCGATCAGGTTGCCGATATACACCACCGCCCAGCTGCGCAACAGGTTGCAGGTGCGGCAGCGTCCGCTCAGGCGGCCGACGGTGAAATACATCACATTGCTGGTGAACAGCTCCACCTTGCAGACGATGATGCTGACCAGCGCCACGCCGAAGAAGCCGGAAGTGGCGATGTAATAGCCGGAATCGCCGGCGGCGAAGAACACCTGGCCCAGTTTCAGGCTGACCGCGAGCACGACGGCGATCAGGGCGCCGGCCATGGCGGCGCTGAGCAGATAGCGGCCGGGCTCGGACAGCAGCACTTCCTGCTTGCTGGCTGCCTCGTCGACCACATAGGCGAGGGTGGATGGGTGGCTCATTTCGTTTCGTCTCTTCAATAGTGGGTAAGCTGGCGCAGAGCGGACGCGGGCCGGGGCCGTTCGCATCCAGTGCGACTTCCCGCAAATTTTATGTTCGTTTTAGTAAATTTGTGTTTGATAACAATCAAGACTGCATCCGGTCTCGCTTAGCGTCCGCCTGGTTGATGCCCGCCAGCGTACGATCATCCCACCCATATCCAGCGGAATAGCCAGATAGAAAATCAAGCGATTGATTTAAAAAACAATTCAGCAACATCAGCCATCATCTCAGGCAAGCTGTCCACCCCAGGCTTGACTCCACGCGGCTGGCCATGGATCAAACCCAAGCATGGCCTGGCCGCGCCCCAGGCTTACGCTCACCAGTTCCGAAAACAATATTGTTCATTTTTGATATTTATTTTTCACAATCGAACATTTATAGCCATGCCAACAACTAAGAATAGTACTGTTTCGAACAACTTCAACCATATTCGAACAAACAGCTAGCTTTCCCGCTCATTGCTTCACCCACCCGCCAAAATAACCAGAAAAATTGTTTAATTTCAGTGCCTTGAAAAGAAAAACCCTGATTGAGGCTGACAGATAGACCGCGCATCCGCATGCATGGCAATGCCGGTTTCCATCCTAAGATTCATCGCTTCAGCCTCTCTAGCGACGCAAATTTGTTGCCGAGCAATTACTCCACACAACAATTGATGCCAAGCTTATCTTGCAAGATGCGCGAAATGTAAAAAATTGGAACAATTAATGAATTAAAACATTTTCACGAAATTTTATTGCTCCAAATTCCAAAAAATTAAAAATAATTTCAATAAAACCCACAAAGAATTGTGGATTAATTCCGCTTCTCGCTGCCTGACTGTGTTCATTTGTTCATTTGATGACAAATTTATCTTGATTAGAATCAACTGATGTTCTTAAATGTGTACCTTTCAAACTACAAAGCACTTACGATGAGCAGCAAGTCAACCGGATAGGCATCCACCGCTCGGGATCGCACCGGTTAGAACAGCTTTCTCCCGATGGCCTGGTTTGAAAGACAAGGCTCAGGACATCGGACCTAGTAATTGCGAAATATTCGTTTTGTAAAAGGCACCTCATCATGTCTCAAGCAATCGCCTCAACCGCTCCCCGTTCCGGCTCGTCCGGATGGACCAAGCACGACACCACCTGGATGCTCGGCCTGTACGGCACCGCCATCGGCGCCGGCGTCCTGTTCCTCCCGATCAACGCCGGCATCGGCGGCCTGTGGCCACTGATGCTGATGGCCATCCTGGCCCTGCCGCTGACCTTCTTCGCCCACCGCGGCCTGACCCGCTTCGTGCTGTCCGGCAGCAAGGAAGGCGCCGACATCACCGAAGTGGTGGAAGAGCACTTCGGCATCGGCGCCGGCAAGATCATCACCCTGCTGTACTTCTTCGCGATCTACCCGATCCTGCTGATGTACAGCGTGGCCATCACCAATACGGTGCTGTCCTTCCTCAATAACCAGCTGCACATCGAAGTGGGCAACGGCATCGCCACCCGCGCGGTGTTCTCGCTGGCGCTGATCCTGGGCCTGATGTCCATCGTGCGCCTGGGCGGCCAAGTCATCGTCAAGGCGATGAGCATCCTGGTCTACCCGTTCGTGGTGGTGCTGATGCTGCTGGCGCTGTACCTGATCCCGCAATGGAGCGACACCGCCATCCGCCATGCCGGCAGCCTCTCCGACGCGGTGTCCAGCGGCGCCTTCTACAAGACGCTGTGGCTGGCCATTCCGGTGATGGTGTTCTCGTTCAACCACTCGCCGATCATCTCGTCCTTCTCCGTCGACCAGCGCAAGCTGCACGGCGATGACGCCGAGCCGGCTTCCAGCCGCGTGCTGATCCGCGCCCACACCATGATGGTGCTGACCGTGATGTTCTTCGTGTTCAGCTGCGTGTTCAGCCTGAGCCCGGCCGATCTGGCCGCCGCCAAGGCCCAGAACATCTCCATCCTGTCCTACCTGGCCAACCACTTCCAGAACCCGGTGATGGAATGGGTCGCCCCGATCATCGCCATGGTCGCCATCAGCAAGTCCTTCCTGGGCCACTACCTGGGCGCCAAGGAAGGCTTCAACGGCCTGGTGGTCAAGCAGCTGCGTCAAAACGGCAAGACCATCGAGTCCTCCAAGCTGGACCGCTACACCGCCGTGTTCATGATCGTGACCTGCTGGATCATCGCCACCATCAACCCGTCCATCCTGGGCATGATCGAAACCCTGGGCGGCCCGGTGATCGCGATGCTGCTGTTCCTGATGCCGATGTACGCGATCCAGAAAGTGCCGGCGATGAAGAAGTACTCCGGCGCAGCCAGCAACATCTTCGTGACGCTGATCGGCCTGATCGCCATCTCCGCCATCTTCTACGATCTGATCGCCTGATCGTAAGCAAACAGGCCGCGGATCGCGGCCTGTTCTCCTTCTGTACCAGCTTCAAAGAGGTAGCATCATGTTCAGCATGAGCGACATCTACAAAATCGGCGTAGGCCCCTCCAGCTCCCACACCGTCGGCCCGATGAAGGCCGGACACCAGTTCCTCGGCGCGCTCAAGGAAACCGGCAAATTCAACCAGGTCAACCGCGTCCACGTAGACTGCTACGGCTCGCTCGCCCTCACCGGCAAGGGCCACTGCACCGACCAGGCCATCATCCTCGGCCTCGCCGGCAACCTGCCGGACACCGTGGACCCGGACACCACCGCCAGCCTGATGGCCGACGTGGAGCAAACCAGCCAGCTGACGCTGGGCCGCACCCACCAGCGCGTGGCCTTCGGCATGGATTTCCACACCGCCAACCTGCCGCTGCACGAAAACGGCATGCAGATCCACGCCTACATCGGCGATGAGAAGGTTCTGACCAAGACTTACTACTCGATCGGCGGCGGCTTCATCGTCGACGAAGAGCACTTCAACCAGTCCAGCTGCAGCGACACCCCGGTGCCCTACCACTTCGTCACCGCCCAGCAACTGATGGACATGTGCGAAGAAACCGGCCTGTCCATCGCCGCGCTGGTGATGGAAAACGAAAAAGCCTTCCATGAAGTGGGCGAGGTGCAAGCGCACTTCCGCCGCGTGTGGGAGGTGATGAAGAGCAGCGTCGAGCGCGGCATGCGCACCGAAGGCAACCTGCCCGGCCCGATGCGCATTCCGCGCCGCGCGCCGGCCCTGCACCGGATGCTGACCAGTTCGCTCACCGTGGCCAAGGACCCGATGAGCGTGATGGACTGGGTCAATATGTATGCGATGGCGATGTCCGAGGAAAACGCCGCCGGCGGCCGCGTAGTGACCGCGCCCACCAACGGCGCCTGCGGCATCGTGCCGGCGGTGCTGGCCTACTACAACCACTTCATCCAGCCGCTGGACGACGACAGCTGCCTGCGCTTCTTCCTGTCCTCCGGCGCCATCGGCTGCCTGTTCAAGCTGAACGCCTCCATCTCCGGCGCCGAAGTGGGCTGCCAGGGCGAAGTGGGCGTCGCTTGTTCGATGGCCGCCGCCGGACTGACCGAACTGATGGGCGGCAGCCCGTCCCAGGTGTGCATGGCGGCCGAAATCGCCATGGAGCACAACCTGGGCCTGACCTGCGACCCGGTCGCCGGCCAGGTGCAAATTCCCTGCATCGAGCGCAACGCCATCGCCGCGGTCAAGGCGATCAACGCCGCCCGCATGGCCATGCACCGCGTCAGCAGCCCCAAGGTGTCGCTGGACAAGGTGATCGCCGCCATGTACGAAACCGGCAAGGACATGGACGCCAAGTACCGTGAAACCTCCTGCGGCGGCCTCGCATTGCAGATCAAGGTGGAGAACAAGGCAGTGCCTACTCAGGCCATCCGCTGGGTCGACGACGCGGCCTGAGCCCCGCGAGTTCCCATCGACGCCGCCGGTCTCCCGGCGGCGTTTTTGCATGTGGCGCGAATGGCAACACTGCGCGAGCCCCGCCGCAACTGACATTCCACTCGCCCTGACCATCTCCGCCTGACAGTTCCGACTAAAACATACCTGTCTTTTCTATCAGTATTCGCAGTCTCCCCGCCGCCTCCGGCACATACTCGCCCCATAACCGGTCCGAAACCGTTTCCCGCAAGGCCTTCAGAGCCTCTCCGCCCGCACCGGGCGTCGCGTCCCGCGAATCCGGATGCCAACAACAAAAGCTCGCTAGTGGCTGTGTCGCTTTTCCTCATTGGGGCATGACTCCGCCATGCGCTTATCCGCGCAGGGCCGAGGCTTTTTCATCAATCCCGAGCAAGACAGGCTCGCCGCGCCCCGCGCGTGGGCCGTCATGGAGATTCACGATGAGTTTGATCAAAGTTGGCCTTGTCGGCATCGGCGCGCAAATGCAGGAAAACCTGCTGCCGTCCTTGCTGCAGATGCAGGACATACGGATCGTCGCCGCCTGCGACAGCGATCTGGAACGGGCGCGGCGCATCCACCGCTTCATCTCGGACATTCCGGTGCACGACAACGTGCCGGACATGCTGAACCAGGTCCAGCTCGACGCGGTGATCATGGCCGGCCCGCCCCAGCTGCACTTCGAAATGGGACTGCTGGCGATGGGCAAGGGCGTCAACGTGTTCGTCGAGAAGCCGCCGTGCGCGACGCTGGAGGAGCTGGAAACGCTGATCGACGCCGCGAACCGCAGCGAGGTGGTGTCCGGCGTGGGCATGAACTTCAAGTTCGCCCGCCCGGTGCGCCAGCTGCGCGAAATGACCCAGGTGGACGAGTTCGGCGAAACCCTGCACATCCAGCTCAACCACTACGCCAACAAGCCCCGCGCCCCGCTGTGGGGCCTGGATTCCACGCTGCGCTCCTTCCTGCTGGCGCAGGCGATCCATACCATAGACCTGGCCATCACCTTCGGCGACGGCGAGCTGCGCCGGGTGCAGTCCAGCGTCCAGCGCCACGAAGACGCGCTGATCGTCAAGGCCGACATGGCCTTCTCCTCCGGCGCCACCGCCAGCCTGCTGGCCGGCACCAGCTTCCCCTACTTCGAGTTCGACATGAAGCTGGTCAGCTCCAGCTCCACCCTGGTGGAACTGGACAACCTGTGGAACATCACGCTGCACGAGCCCGAGCACGCCACCCGCCCCACCGGCGCCGCCAAGCGCTGGCGCGGCGCCTGGCAGCCGGGGCCGCTGGACTCCGGCTACGAGCGCAGCGGCTACCACGGCGAGCTGCACCAGTTCTTTCAGGCGATACGCGAACACCGCCGCTTCGAGGCAGACTTCGCCAGCCTGCTGCCCACTTATCGAGTAATCGAGGAAATCTGCTCCGCCGACGCCGTGGCCCAAGGCCTGCAGAACGCCCACAGCCGGATACGCACCGGCATCGAATCGCTGTCGCTGTAATCGAACAGGAGCCTTTCATGACCGAAACCATCGCCGCGGCGCAAACCGCCGACCGCGTGATCTCCGACAAATACCGTCCGCAGTATCCGGACGACCTTCCCGCGCTGGAGCGGGCGCTGCGTGGCGCGCTGTCCGGCACCAGCGACACCGTGGCCGCCTACGAGCAGGCGCTGGCCGGCTGGTTCGGCACCGCCGAAGCCGTCGCCCTGTCCTCCGGCGGCGCGGCGGTCAGCGTGGCGCTGTACGCCGCCGGCGTGCGGCCTGGCGACGACGTGCTGTTGACGCCCAGCTGCCCGCTGTGCACCGTCTACCCCATCATCGCCGCCGGCGCCAACCCCGTGTTCGTCGATACCCGCGTCCACGGCTTCGGCGCCGACCCCGACTCGGTGCGCGACCGCGTCTCCCCCCGCGCCGTCGCGCTGATCGACATCCCGATGTGGGGCTATCCCACCGAGGTGGACGAGCTGCGCGAACTGGCCGACTCGCTGGACCTGAAGCTGATCCTGGACCTGGCCCACTCGCACGGCAGCACGCTGCACGGCAATCACCTGTCCGCCTACGGCCACCTGTCCTGCTTCAGCACCCACGAGCGCAAGCCGCTGGCCACCGGAGAAGGCGGCTTCGTGCTGACCGACGACGCCGAGCTCGCCGAGCGCTGCCGCTCCTACAGCCGCTTCGGCAACCTCAACGGCGCGGATTTCGGCCTCAACTACAAGCTGGCCGCGCTGCCGGCTGCCCTGGGCCACAGTAGGCTGGGCAAGCTTTCCGAGCAGATAGACCTCCGGCGGACCCACGCCCGCCATCTGCTGCAACGGCTGCGCCATCCCCAGGTACGGGAAAAGCTGATCATTGAAGGCGGCAATCCCAACTATTACTTCCTCAATCTGGAGCTGGACTTCGCCGACAACCGCGCCTTCATCGACTACCTGGACGCCCGCGGCGTGCCGTCCGACATCAAGCGCTACGGCTGCCAGGCGCTATACCGCTTCCCGGCGCTTGCTGAATACCGCCTCGACTGCCCGAACGCCGAGACGCTGCTCGCCGGCATGACCACGCTGCCCGTGCACCCCGCGCTGAGCGAAGCGGAGCTGGACTACATGGCCGACGTCATCAACGGATACCAGGCGCCATGATCACCGACCGCGCGATGCAGCGCGCCGGGCTGGAGCGGCATTTCACCGCTTCGGCCTTCGTGCTCAACCCCCACCATGAAGTGCTGCTGCTGCGCCACCGCAAGCTCGGCGTCTGGCTGTACCCGGGCGGCCACGTCGAACGGCACGAAACGCCGGACGAGGCGGCGCTGCGCGAGGTGCGGGAGGAAACCGGCATCCACGCCCGACTGCTGGGCGAGCGCGACATCGCGCTGGAGGACGAAGAGGCCGACGTCTCCGCGCTGCACCGTCCGTACCGAGTGCTGTGCGAGTACATCGCCGATCCGAAAACCCCGCACTACCACCTGGACCTGATCTACCTGTGCGCCACGCCCGAGCGGCGCTGCCCCCCGGGCCGGGAGGCGGTGGAGGTAGGCTTCTTCCCGCGCGAACGGCTGGAGCAGCTGCCGATGTTCGCCAATTTCCGCCGCATGCTGGAACGCCTGTACGACGATCCAGCGGTCTGGCAGGCAGTTCAGGAAGGAGTCCGTTCATGAGCGCCATCGCGCTTGAAACCCGCCAGATCTCCGAAACCTGCGTCCATGACACGCCGGATGATGTCGTCGAGTTGGCTCGCGCGCTGCGCGGCGGTCTGTCCGGCATCGCCGATATCGTCGCCGAGTACGAAGCGGCGCTGGGCGATCTGTACGGCCTGCCGCACGTGATCGCCGTCTCCTCCGGCGCGGCCTCGGTCAACGCCGCTCTGGCCGGCGTCGATTTCGCGCCTGGAGACGAAGTGGTGCTGGCGCCCACCTGCCCGATCTGCACCGTGCTGCCCATCCTGGCCCTGGGGCTCGTGCCGGTGTTCTGCGATGTGGCGCCCGACAGCTTCGGCCTGGACCCGGACGATCTCCAACGCTGCCTGGGGCCGCGCACCTGCGCGGTGATCGAGGTGCCGATGTGGGGTTATCCCATTCCCTCCGACCGGACCTGGACGCTGCTGCGCGAACGCGGCATCCCGCTGATCCAGGACTTGGCGCACTGCCACCTGACCCGGCTGAACCGCGATTGGCTGGCCCGCATCGGCGACATCTGCTGCTTCAGCACTCACGACTGCAAATTCATGTCCACCGGCGAAGGCGGCTTCGTCATGACCGCCGATTCGCAACGGGCCGAACGCATCCGCGCCTACACCCGTTTCGGCAACCTTACCGGCCAGAGCGTGGGCATCAATCTGAAGCTGGGCGGCCTGCAGGCGGCGCTGGGGTTGGCTCGCAGCCGCCAACTGACCCGGCATCTCGACATCCGCCTGAGCAACCGCGAACGGCTATTGGCCGCGCTGGATAACCCGGCGCTGCGCGAATTGCCGCTGCCCGCGCATGGCCAGGCCAATGGCTACGCGCTGCTGCTGCAAGCGGTGGGCCACGACGGCCGGCAACTGGTCCGCCATCAGATGGCGCGCGGCATCCCGTCCGATATCGGCAAGTACGACAACCAGCCGCTGTACCAGCTGCCGCTGCTGGAACGCTACCGCCGCGACTGCCCCAACGCCGCCAGGCTGCTGCGCTCGCTGACCACGGTGCCGCTGCATCCGGACCTGACCGGCGAAGACCTCGATTACATCGCGAGGACATTGAATGACTACTCCCCGAGTTGAAGCCGGCCACGCGGTGGTGCTGGGCGGCAGCATCGCCGGCTGCCTGGCCGCCGCCGCGCTGGCCCGCCGCTACGCCCGCGTCACCATTGTGGAGAAAAGCGATTTCCACGATGAAACCGGCGCGCGCCAAAGCGTGCCGCAAGAACACCACGTCCATCTGCTCTTGCAGCGCGGCAAAGAGATCATGGAGGCCATCTTCCCCGGTTTCCTGTCCGAGCTGGAACAGGCCGGCGCGTTGGTCGCCGACCTGGGCCACGACGTCAAGTGGTACCAGGCCGGACGCTGGAAAAACCGCTACCGCTGCGGCATCCACGCCCATTACTGCAGCCGCCGGCTGATCGACACCCATCTGCGCCGCCGCGTCGCGCGGCTGCCGCAGATCACGGTGTTGTCGCGCACCCAGATGGAAGGGGTGGATTTCCGCCGCGACGGCGACAAGCTGGCGGTCGCCGGCGTCCGGCTGCGCAACGACGACCACGCCTGGACGCTGGATGCCGACGCGCTGGTGGACGCCAGCGGCCGCGGCACCCGTCTGCCCGGCTGGCTGGAAACCGCCGGTTTCGGCGCGGTGGAAAAAAGCATGGTGAAAACCGACCTCGGCTACGCGTCGCGCATCTACCGGCGCCGCCCCGAGTTCGCCAGCCAATGGAAAGTGCTGCTGGTGCTGGCCACGCCGCCGCATCAGCGCGCGATGGGCGTGATCAGCCCGATAGAAGGCGACCGCTGGATGGTCACCACCGGCGGCTGGTTCGGCCAATATCCGGACCGCGACCCGAACGCTTTCCTGAAAGCGCTGGCCGCGCTGCCAATGCAGGACATCCACCAGGTGATTCAGGACGCCGAGCCGCTGTCCGACGTGTCGGTATTCCGCATGCCCGGCAGCCTGCGCCGCCATTACGACCAGCTGTCGCGCTGGCCGGACGGCCTGCTGGTGGTCGGCGACGCGCTGGGCAGCATGAATCCGCTGTACAGCCAGGGCATGACGCTGTGCGCGCTGGAGGCGGAATGCCTGGGCCAAAACCTGGACGCGCTGCTGGCCGGCGGGCTGGGCTTTCAGGAGTTGCAGGAAAAGCTGTGCCGGGTGCTGGACCCCGCCTGGCAGATGGCGGTCACCGAAGACCTGCGCTTCCCGGAAACCGAGGGCGAACGCGACTGGCGCACCCGTTTCCTGCACTGGTACGGCGCCGGACTGACCCGGCTGTCCGCCTACCACCGCGGCGCGCTGGAAGCCCAGATCGGCGTCAGCAACCTGATCGTCAGCCCGTCCCGGCTGTACGCGCCGCCCATCGCCGCGCGCATCGTGCTTGGCTCATTGCGGACCGGCGGAGGCCATCCATGAGCGCGGCATCGTGGCTGGCCGGAGTCCGCCATCTGGTCTTCGACTGGAACGGCACCCTGATCGACGACATTGATCTGGCGGTGGCGTCGGTGAACCGCTGCTGCGCGCGCTTCGGCGCGGAACCGGTCACCCGCGAGCGCTACCGGCGCGAGTTCGGCTTTCCGATCGCCGAGTTCTACGGGCGGCTGGGATTCGACTTCAAGCGCCATCCGTTCGCCGACATCGTCGCCGTCTACCTCGAGCATTTCGACGCCCATGTCGCGCGCTGTCCAATGCACGACGGCGTCGCGGAACTGCTGGAGCTAGCCGCCGTCCGCGGCATCGGCGCCTCGGTGCTGTCGGCGTCGCAAAGCAACGTGCTGTTGCGCACGCTGGACGCCAAGCGGCTGCTGGGCAGCTTCCAGCACGTAGTCGGCCTGGACCACACCCACGCCTCGGGCAAGCTGGATGAAGCCCGGGCATTGCAATCCCGGCTGGCGCTGCCGCCGGCAGATACGCTGTTCATCGGCGACACGCTGCACGACTGCGAGGTGGCGCGGCAAGTCGGCTGGCGCGCGCTGCTGGTGGAAACCGGCCATCAGGACCGGGCGCGGCTCGACGAAGGAGATGCGCCGGTCTGCGCCAGCCTGGCGGAACTGCTGCCGGCGCTGTCCGCGCCGGCAGCGGCGGGAGAACCCTCATGAATTCCCTTTATCCTCTGCTGGCGGTGCTGGCCGCCTCGCTGGCGATGCGCGGCATCGTCTATTTCTATTACCGCGACAGCGGGCCGGTGATGCGCAGGCTGCGGCTGCTGCCGCGCATCGACGACAATCCGGAAACCTATTACCGTCCGCTCGACAATTGGCTCGCGCCGCTGCCCTTCGTCTGGACCTGGCTGGACATCGTGGCGGCGGTGATGGCGGCCGCGCTGGCCGACTCCGCCGTGGGCTGGGCGCTGGTGACGCTGTGGAGCGGCGGCCGCATGCGCGCGCTGCAGGAATTCGGCCACAACGCCGTCCATTTCGCGCTGTGCCCGTCCCATGCCTGGCAATGGTGGCTGAGCGACATCTTCTACCAGTTCCCGGTGTTCAAGCGCGATATGCACAGCCGCCACAAAACCCATGGCGACCACCACCGCAAACCCAACCATCCGGAACTGGACCCCAACCGTGCCCGAGTGTTCGCCGGCGGCTATCTGGCCGGCCTGTCGGACGCCGCCTTCCTGGCCCGCCTGCTGTACCCGCTGTGGCCGGCCGGCTTCTGGAACAATCTCAGCACGATGACCCGCAACAGCCTGCTCAACCATTCCAAAACCACAGCGCTGGCCCGCTGCGCGACGCTGCTGGCCACCGGCGCGCTGCTGTACTGGGTCGGCGGCTGGGCCGGCGTGGCCTTCGGCTGGCTGCTGCCGCTGTTCACCTCCTACCCGGTATTCGCCTGGGTGTCGCTGCTGGCCGAGCACCGCTGGTTCATGCCCGGCTTCCCGCAGGAGCGGCTGGAGCTGGAATACCTGATGGGCCGCCCCACCGACTACTTCGGCGTCAGCGGCTGGCTGGTGCGGGTGTTCATCGCCCCCACCTCTGACGCCTACCATCTCGTCCACTCCCTATACCCCGGTGTGCGCTGGAACTACCTGCCGGCGATAGACCGGCACCTGAAGATCCACGACCCTCGCTACACCGAGCATGCCAGCGAGGGCCTGCTGCGCTGCCGCGGCAACGCGCCGTCGGCGCTGTCCGAACTGCGCGAACGGCTGGTGGCCCCGCCGCTGGCCGGCCGCCTCTCCACCCAAGGAATCCACCATGACTGAATCCCATCCGGCCCGCATCGGCATCATAGGCGGCAGCGGTTTCCAGCGGCTGCTGGGCCTGACCGACGCCCGCACCGTCCACTGCGCCACCGCCTTCGGCGCGCCGTCCTCGCCGGTGGTCACCGGCTATCTGGGCGGCGTGCCGGTAGCCTTCCTGCAGCGCCATGGCCCAGGCCACGCGATCCCGCCCGCATCGATCAACGTCAAGGCCAATATCGCCGCGCTGCGCAGCGTGGGCTGCGCCCAAATCCTGTCGATGAGCGCGGTGGGCAGTTTGCGCGAAGACGTGCCCCCCGGCCATTTCGTGCTGGTCGACCAGTTCATCGACCGCACGCTGATGCGCGACAAAACCTTCTTCGGTCCCGGCCTGGTCGGCCACGTGCCCTTCAGCGACCCGGTCTGCGGCCGCATGCGCGAAGCGCTGGCCGACAGCGCCGCCGCCGCGGGCGTGCCGGCGCGCGACGGCGGCACCTATGTGGTGATGGAGGGGCCGCAATTTTCCACCCGCGCCGAGTCCCGGCTTTACCGCCAGTGGGACGGCACCGTGATAGGCATGACGGCGATGCCGGAAGCCAAGCTCGCCCGCGAAGCCGAGCTGTGCTACGCGCTGGTGGCCATCCCCACCGACTACGACTGTTGGTTCGAATCGCAGGAACCGGTCAATGCCGCGCTGGTGGCGGAACGGATGGCCGAAATCGGCGACAGCGCGCGCCGGCTGGTGGAAGAAGCCGTGCAGCGCCTGGGCCGCCACGGCGGCGCCTGCCGCTGCGGCTGCGACCGCGCGCTGGACACCGCCATCATGACCGCGCCCGAACAACGCGACCCCGCCATGCTGGCGCGGCTGCTGACCGTGGCGCCGAATGCAAACCGATTGACGAACAAGTAAAAGGAAACGCTGCATGAGCAATACCACCGCGACCCGGGAAAGGGTGCGCATCCAACGCGTGGAAGTGCTGTCCGATGACTGGTACGTGCTGCGCAAAACCACCTTCGACTACCTGCGCCGCGACGGCAGCTGGCAGACGCTGTCGCGCGAAACCTACGACCGCGGCAACGGCGCGGTGATCCTGCTGTACAACCGCTCCCGGCGCACTGTGATCCTCACCCGCCAATTCCGCTTCCCCGCCTTCGTCAACGGCCACGACGGCATGCTGATCGAGGCCTGCGCCGGCCTGCTGGACCAGGACGACGCGGAAACCTGCATCCGCCGCGAAACCGAGGAGGAGACCGGCTACCGGATAGACAATGTGCGCAAGGTATTCGAGGCCTTCATGAGCCCAGGCTCGGTCACCGAGAAGCTGTTCTTCTTCGTCGGCGAATACCATCCCCGCGACAAGGTGGGAGATGGCGGCGGCGTGGAGGAAGACGGCGAGGAACTGGAGGTGCTGGAACTGCCGCTGCAACAGGCGTTGGCGATGGTGGACTGCGGCGACATCGCCGACGGCAAGACCATCATGCTGCTGCAATACGCGCAATTGCACCGGCTGCTGGATTAAAACAGGCAGAAACCACCGCGGCGGGCAGGTTTTGAGGAGCCCAATCCGCCCGCTGCGGACCGTGTCGAAACGCAAGCGGCGAGGCCTCTGGCCACCGCCGGCGGCACAGGGATCTGCCATCCGCCAGGCGCGGCATGCGTTCGGATGCCCCCACCCACACCTCAGGATCAACCGCTATGACAGACAGCACCCGATCCACCCGGCCATTCCGCCGCGACGGACCCACCTGGTTCCTTTATCTGGTGCTGGCCGTGTTCGGCTTCCAGCAGTCGGTGCTGGGCTCCACCCTGCCCTTCCTGCGCGCCGAGTTCGGCTACGATCCCATCCAGGTCGGCTGGCATTTCACCAGCTACGCCGGCGGCCTGGTCGCGTCCGGCCTGCTGGGGGGTTGGCTGCTGCCCAGGCTGGGCCTCGGCCCGCTGGTCCGCGGCGCTGCGGTCGCAATGGTGCTGGCCGTGTTGTCCATCACCCAGGCGCGCGGCTTCGCCGGCACCCTGGCCGCGGCGATCGCCATGGGCTTGACCGGCGGCGTGCTGCAATCGGCGGTGCAGGCCGGCCTGGCCTGGCATCAGGCCGAGCACCGCGACATGGCGATGGTGGAGGCCTTCATCTTCGCCGGCGCTGGCGTATTTTCCGGCCCGCTGCTGGTCGGCCAGTTGGCCGCGGCCGGCATTCCCTGGCGCTGGACGCTGCTGGCGGCCGCGCTGGCCCTGGCGCTGGTGCTGCCCCTGCCTGCGCCCGCCGGCCGTCCTGCGCCGGCAGCCGCGTCGGGCAAGCCCTCGCGCGGCGGCGTGCCGCTGGCGGTGGCCTTGTGCTGGGGCTCGGTGCTGCTGGGCATAGGCGCGGAATGGGGCATAGGCTTCTGGGGCGCGCAGTTCCTGGAAAGCCGGCTGGGCCTGGGGCCGGCGCAGGCGGTGAGCCTGATGTCGGTCTTCTTCGGCGGCACCGTGTTCGGCCGCATCGTCTCCAGCCGGCTGCTGGTCCGGTTCGACGGCCGCAACATGCTGATGGCGGTGATCCTGCTGGGCGGCGGCGCCATTCTCGCGCTGTGGGCCAGCTCGATGCCGTCCGCCACCATCGCCGCGCTGGCCCTGGCCGGCATGTGTCTGGGCAATTTCTTCCCGCTGCTGATCAGCAATGCGATCCGGCTGGAGCCGGACCACGTCGGCCTGATCTCGGTGGGGGCCACCCAGGCGGTAGGCGTTTCCCTGCTGGTGGTTCCCATCGCATTGGGCTATATCGGCCAAGTGGCAGGCCTCGTCAATGCGATCGGCATGCTGGTTATTCTGCCCCTGCTGATGGCCGCGGCCTGCCTGGCCGCCGGCTACCGCCATGCGCTGCCGCACAAAGCCTGAGACTTGAGCAAAAAAGGAGAACAATGATGAGCCAAGCCGACTTCACCCTGCTGTTCGATCTGGACGGTACCCTGGTGGACACCGACATCCTGCACTTCGGCGCCTACCAAACGCTGCTGGCCGATCACAAACGCAGCATCACCATGCAGATCTACAAAGAGCGGATCATGGGCGCGCCCAACGACGCGATCATGCGCGAGCTGTTTCCCGACCTGTCCCTGGACTCCCACCGCCGGCTGGCCGAGCGCAAGGAGGAACTGTTCCGCGCCGCCATCGGCAAACTGGAGCCGACGCCCGGCGCGCTGACGCTGTTCGAATGGGCGGAAGCCCGCCGCGTGCCGATCGCCGTCGTCACCAACGCGCCCCGCATCAACGCCGAGCGCATGCTGGCCGGGCTGGAGCTGCTGGGTAGGATAGACGCGCTGGTGATAGGCGAGGAGCTGCCGCGCGGCAAGCCGGACCCGCTGCCTTACCTGACCGGGCTTCAACGTCTGGGCGGACGCGCCGAGCGCGCGCTGGCCTTCGAGGATTCGCTGTCCGGCGCTCGCGCCGCCAGCGCCGCCGGCATCCATACCTTCGGCATCGGCACCTCGCTGCCCGCCGCGTCGCTGCTTGACGCCGGCGCCGACGAGGTGATCGCCGACTTCACCGCCGCCGAGCTATGGCGGCGGCTGGACGCGCTGGAGCTCGGCGCGGAGGCTGAGGAGTCCGGCGCATGAACCCGTCCATTCCTCCGGCAGGGCTGCCCGCCGACGCCGTCCGCATCGAAGCCGCCACCGGCAGCGGCGCGGGCGGGCATCTGGTGGCTTACAGCTCCTTCGAGCCCTATGAGCTGGCCGACTACCTCGAAGCGCTGAGCCGCCTGCTGCCCGATGTCGCCATCACCATGTGGCGCATGCCCACCTCCAGCCTGACCGCTTTTCTGCTGTCCGACCCCGAGGGCGACCTGGTGCTGGGCTGGGCCGACACCGCCGCTCAGAGCCCGGGCATCGCCGCCCGCATCGCGCCGCCGGCGGCCGGCGGCTGCGACGCCGATGGTTTCTACCGTCCCACCGGCTTTTCGCTGGCTTTCGTCGCCGATCCCGCGCTATTGCAAGCGCGCGGCGCCGAACCGCCGACGCGCTGGTCCGATCTAGCCGCGCCGGCGCTCCGCCAGGCGCTGCTGTTCCCCGACCCCCGCCGCTCCGGCGCCGGCTACCTGGCCTTGACCACCATCCTGCAATATTACGGGCCGGAAGACGGCTGGCGGCTGATGGTGGAGATAGACCGCAACGTGATCGACTACCCCGGCTCGGCCTGGGAGCCGGCCGCCCGTGTCGGCCAGAACGGCGCGGCGCTGGGCATCACCGTGCGGGTGGCGGCCCGCCGCCGGCTGAGCGACAACCCCGCATTGATCCAGGCGCTGCCCCAGGATGCGATAGGCGCGGAAGCGGAAGTCTACGGCGTCCTCGCCGGCAGCACGCAGCAAGCGCTGGCGCGGAGGGCGCTGGACTGGGTGATGTCAGACGAAGCCGCCGACCTGTTCCGCCATCACGCCAAGCTATTGCTGCGCGGCGAGCGCGATCCCGCCTTGTTTCCCATCAATCCGGAGCGGGCCAGCCGCGAGCGGCCCGCCGTTCTGCAACGCTTCGACGCGCTGATGCGGCTGCGCGCCGTCCGCGCGCCCAAATCGGAGGCCACCCCATGATCACCCGCGCCGCATTCGGCATCCTGCCCGGCGGAGAAGTCGTCGAAAAGATAGAGCTGGCGCTGAGCAACGGCGTCAGCGCCGCCATCCTGTCCTGGGGCGCCACGCTGCAGTCGCTGCGCTGCCCGGACCGGCACGGCCGTTTCGACTCGGTGGTGCTGGGCTACACCCGGCTGGACGATTACCGGCAGGCAGGCGGCCGCCTGGGCGCCACCATGGGCCGCTACGCCAACCGGATCGAAAACGGCCGCTTCCAGCTTGACGGCCAGTGGCATCAGGTGGATCAGAACGAAGGCCGCCATGCGATACACGGCGGACCGGAAGGCTTCGACCGCCGCCTGTGGCAAGTAGCCGCCGTGGCCGACCTCCCCGACCGGCCCGAAGTGCTGCTGCGGCTGGAAAGCCCGGACGGCGACCAAGGCTTTCCCGGCAAGCTGATCCTGACCGTCAGCTACGCGCTGAAACCGCCGGGCGATCTGGTGATCAGCTACGAAGCGAGCTGCGACCGGCCCACCGTGTTCAACACCACCAACCACGCCTATTTCAACCTGGTGGGCGAAGGCAGCGGCAGCGTGCTGGACCACAGGCTGGCCATCTTGGCCGACCACTTCCTGCCGGTGACGGAAGAGCTGATTCCCACCGGCGAGATTCGCGGCGTGCAGGACACGGTGTTCGATTTCCGCGAACCCAAGCCGCTGGGGCGGGACATACGCGCCGACGACGCGCAAATCCGTCTGGGCCGGGGCTTCGACCATTGCTACGTGCTGTCGCGAGACGGCGCCGAACCCTATCCCAGGCTGGCCGCGCGGGCGGTGGAGGACGCCAGCGGGCGCCAGCTGGATGTGCTCACCACCGAGCCCGGCCTGCAACTGCACAGCGGCAATGTGCTCACCGGCCGCCACCATGGCGCATCCGGCCGCGCCTACCGGCAATCGGACGGTTTCTGCCTGGAGGCCCAGCACTTCCCCAACGCGCCCAACGTCTCCCACTTCCCCAGCGCTGTCTTGCGGCCGGAACAGCCATACCGCAGCACCACCATCTACCGGCTGGGCATCGCGCCATCCCGCCAGACGTAAACCGCCAGGCGGCGGAACGGCGGCTTGCCCGGCGGCGGCAAGCCGCCTACCATGGGCGCGGAACCAGAACACGAATCCGCCATGCGCCAAGCCGACTTCACCCTGCTGTTCGATCTGGACGGCACCCTGACCGATACCGACGAACTCCACTTTCACGCCTTCCGCGCCCTGCTGGCCGAACATGGCCGGGAGCTGGACCACGACAGCTATCTGCGGCACGTCCACGGTTCCACCAACGAAGCCATCATGCGGGCGCTGCTGCCTGACATCCCTGAACGGCACCAGGAACTGGCCGAGCGCAAGGAGAAGCTGTTCCGCGCTTCGGCCTGCCGATTGCGGCCCACGCCGGGCGCGCTGCGGCTGTTCGACTGGGCCCGAGCCAACGGCGCGGCCATCGCCATCGTCACCAACGCGCCGCGCGCCAATGCCGAGTTGATGCTGGATCGCCTGGGCCTCGCCTCCCGAGTGGACGCGCTGGTGATAGGCGACGAGCTGGCTTACGGCAAACCCCACCCCCTGCCTTATCTCGCCGGCCTGGCCCGGCTGGGCGGACACGCCGAGCGCGCCTGCGCCTTCGAAGACTCGCCGTCCGGCATCAGCGCTGCCAGACAGGCGGGGCTGCATACCTTCGCCATCGCCGGAATGCTGCCGGAAGCCGCCTTGCGCGAGGCCGGCGCCGACGCCGTAATCGCCGACTTCAACGCGCCGGAACTATGGCAATGGCTGGAGCGGGCAGACATCCGCGCGGCCCAAACCTGAGCCTGGACGCCGCCGAGCGCACCCTGTGAGACATCCGTACGCCGCAAAACAGGCTTCCCGCCGTCAATAGGACGAGCAACGTCCCAGCCTTGTATCCGCCAGCTGGCCGGCGCGGCATGGCAATGGTGTCAGCCGCGCTAAGAACCTGTTCAAAGTCTCGCAAGCAAGAGCGAGACAAGGCGAAAACGAGCGAAAAAGCGGAATGTACAAGTGGTACATGAGCATTTTGAGCTTGTTTTCAACGCCGTATCGCCGAAGCGCAGCAGACTTTGAACAGGCTCTAAGAGCCGCTAACAAAACCTCGCAGAAAGCCTGAGCCAAGGCACGCCGACGCAGGCAGTACCAGTCGTACGACAAAGAGGCGTAACGCAGTTCAGCGATTGTGTTAGCGGCTCTAAGCCAAGGCGGAATACAGCCCGCAGACGATCAGGCAGCAAGCGCAGGCCCGCTCCAGCCAGGCACCGCCCTGCCCCCGCGCCATGCCGCCCAGCCACCTCGCGGCAGCCGCGCACAACAGGAACACCGCCAGCACGGTCAACAGAAACAACGGTCCCAGCAACAGCATCTGCCGTCCCGCATCCTCCCCCGGCTGGATGAACTGCGGAAAGTACAAGGCCAGGAAAACGATGATTTTCGGGTTCAGCAGCGTCGTGGCCAGCCCGCGGCGAAAACCTCCCCTGCCATCGGCAAGCCCCGCCTTCCCCGCCATGCGCAGCTGCGCCGCGCCCAGATACAGCAAATAGGCGGCGCCCAGCCATTTCAAGCATGACAAGACCACAGGCGCTTCGCGCGCCAACGCTCCCAGGCCGCCCAGCACCGCCAGCAGCAGAATGGCGTCCGCCAGCACCACGCCCAGCGTCACGACCGCGCCCACGCGCCATCCACGCTGCGCCGAGGCCCCTACGATCAGCAGCAGCGACGGCCCCGGCATCAAGGTGACCAACGTTGTGGCCGCGATGAAGTTCCAGATCATGCCGGCCTCCTCAGCGCAACAGGCCCAGGCTGCCGGTCAGCTGCCGCACCCGCTTATCCGGCCCGCACAGAGCCAGACCCTGATACTGGATCTCCTCTTCCGACGTGGACGCCAACGCCGCCGCGTACTCCTGATAGCTGCGGGTGGCGCGCGTGGCGCTGGTCAGCTCCACCAGCGTCAGTTCCATCCCGCAAGCCGCCGCCCGCAACGCGCGCAATTGCTCCGCGCCGGCCTTCAACACCGGCAGCGGCACCGTGGTAATGCCCGTCCGAGGCTGGCCGCTCGCGTCGGGCAGGTCCTGTCCCACCAACTCAGGGTGGCGCTTGCCCAGCGACATCGCCAGCACGGCGGCGGTATTGGCGATGACGCCGGGCGGCAGGTCGGGATCGATGATGATGGCGCAACGGATATCGTCCATGAGCGGCTCTTTCCAATGATGAGATACCGCCTCACTATGCGCCGCCGCCAAATGATCTACAATTAAGTACAATTAAAATTCAATAATCTAAAAAATAGAACAATGATAGATGAACTGCGCGCGCTAGCTGTCTTTGCCAAGACCATCGAAACCGGCTCCTTCCGCGCCGCCGCCCGCGCGCTGGGCCTGGCGCCATCGGTGGTCAGCCATCACGTCTCGCAGTTGGAAAGCCGGCTGGGCGTCGCCTTGCTGTACCGCTCCACCCGGCGGCTATCGCTGACGCCGGACGGCCAAGCGCTTTACGGCCACGCCCAGGCGATGCTGCAAGCGGCGGAAACCGGACTCAACGAGCTGGCGGGACGCGCGGCCGAACCCGCCGGCGCGCTCAGGCTGAGCCTGCCGGCCTTCTTCGCCCGCGGCCCGCTCACCGCCAGCCTGGCGGCATTCTCCCAATGCCATCCCAAAGTGGAGCTGGAATTGGATTACAGCGACGAAAGACGCGATCTGATCCGGGATGGCATCGACCTGGCCATCCGCATCGGCGAACTGCAAGACAGCGCGCTGAAGTCGCGCCGCCTGTTCGACATGCCCCGCCTGCTGGTGGCCGCGCCCAGCCTGCTGGACGCGCGCGGCGAGCCCGCCGCTCCCGCAGAACTGGCCGACTGGCCCTGGCTGGGCATACGGATGCGAGGCAAGCGCAAGACGCTGATCGACGCCGCCGGACAGCGGCACGATTTCGCCATCCAGCCGCGCATCACCGCCAACAGCGTCGATGCAGCCTGCCAACTGACCATCGCCGGCTGCGGCCTGGCCACACCGCCAGCGTTTCTGGTGGAAGACGAATTGGCCGCGGGAAAGCTGCGCGTCGTCCTGCCCGACTATCAGGTGGAAGCGCTGGGCGTCTACGCCGTCTGGCCGTCCAATGCCGCGCGGGAAAGCCTGACGTTGCGACTGGTCCGTTTCCTGGCTGAGGCTCCTACGCTCCTGTGATATTTATTCCAATGTTATAACTTCGGCATTCCATGTCCAGGGAGGTAGGCCATGCAGAGCCCACGCGATCTCGAGGCGGCGAGCTGCAACGCGCGAAGGGATGGGGCAAGCCGCTGGAGCTGAATGACGGCTATGCCGCCACGCCGGTCGAGCTGAGGACGTCGTACAAGATATTGAAAGACGCCGGCTGCGTGCCGGCCTAAGTGGAAGCGATACGAGAACTGGCCGCCCTGCGGGAAGAACTCGCCGCGCTGGAGCCGGATACCCCAGCCTGGTGCGGAAAACAGGCCAAGATCCAGTAAAAAACGCAGAATCTGGCCTTGTAACTGAAGCGTCTGCGCAACGGCAGCTCACTGCCCTCCGCCCGGCGGGCTAAACGAACAGGAACCACAACAGCAGGCCCAGGCCTGCTGCCACGCTACAGCCCGCCAACAGCTTCATCGGAACGTCGCCGCCCAACCTGTCCGCCGCGCCGGCGCGGGAGAAGGCCAGTCCCAGCAGGAAAAACACCGCCAGGTCGAACAAGCCGTGGGTGGTCCAGTGATGGCCGGTCAGCGACGCCATCCAGCCGTTCAGCGCCGGCAGGCTATCCTTCAGCCAGGCCAATGCGGTGTTGAACAGGATGGCGACGCAGGCCGACAGCGCGAAGCCGCCGGCGTATCGGTTCAGAGTATTGTCCATCGCTAGCCTCCATGCTGCAGCAGCGCCGCCTTGACGCCATAGCTGATGATGGCGCCGCCGCCCTCCACCGCGAACGCGGTCAGCGCCAGCAAAGCCGCGGTCGCCGCCGTCATCCGCCGCGCAGCTGGATTCTTGTGCAGCCGGCCAGCCGCCACGATGGGCAAGTAAAACGCCAGGATCAAGACGATGAAGAACAGATGCTCCTTGGTCTCCATCACCAGATTGTGCGCGTAGGGCAGCGGGCCTTTCAGGATCAGCGCCTTGTCGTGTCCGTAGAAATGGACATACCAGTAGCCGCCCAATATCCAGGACAAGCCGATGCACAACGCCGTAGCCCGCGACGCCAGCCTGATCCGCGCCGCGTTGCCCTCCGACGCGTTCAAGGTCTCCACCAGCACCCACACCGCCGCGATGATGCCCAGCGCGCCGAAAGTCGGGTGCGACAACAACAGATAGTCCATGCTCCGCCTCCTCCGCGTGCGCTGCCCCGTCCCGGACAGGCCGCCTCCCCAACATAGGCAATGGCGGCGGCCGTCGCCCGCGCTGAAGAAGCCGGATTTGATCAGGAACAAACCTTCTGCGCCAAATCAACTTCCTTCCGAATAAACAATGGGATAGAAGCATTGAAACAGCCGCGGCGCGCTGCCGGAAGCCAGCTTGCTATTGATCGCGCAAGCTGCGCAGCACCGTCAACAAGCTGGAGAGGTTATCGGCGACGCCTAGCTGGCTCGCCCGCTCGGCAAAACCCGCGCCCGCCATGGTATCCACGCTGTAGATCTGCATCGCGCCGATGTTGGACACCGACTGGGCAAGCGTGGTCATCTGTTGCTGCGAGGAGACGGCATTCTCGTACAGGATGCAGGTGGAGTGGGCCATGGACTGGTAGATCGACCCCATCGCCATGGCGGGCGCTTCTCCCAGCACCTTGACGTTGGACTGGGTGACGGCATCGGTGATCTGGCTGTTGACTGCGGTGGGGAAGGCCATCTTGCATCTCCTGCGCGGTTTGGGGAATTCAGACTGGCAGCCGCAGGGAAATGCTTCAATCAGTGACAGTACTTACTGGAGCCATGGAAGCGTCCAGGCCATGCGGTGCGGCCCCCCGCGCGGAAGCGAGAGACACTCGGCTCCCCTCACCATATCGGCGTCGACAAGCGGCGGACTCAGGCCTCCTGGCTCTCGCCATCCTTCAAACGGTTCACCAGCTCCACATAATCGGTCATCGCCTGCTCGCGGCTCATGCCGCGCCTGGCGGTCCAGGCGTCGTGCTTGGCCCGCCCCACCATGTCCATGATGCCCGGCCGCTCTCCCGCGGCGTCGCCTTGCGAGCCCTGCTTGTACAGGGCGTACATCGCCAACAAGGTGGCGTTGTCCGGCGCTTTTCGCAGCGTGCGCGACAAGGCTGCGGCGGCCTCGAACGCCTTTTCCTGCTCGCTGGGCCCGTCCGGCAACGGCTCGCCGCCGAAATGGCTGTCCTCGGCGTCCAGATCGTCCGGAAACCACCTGGCCTCCAACAGCTTGCCCTTGCGCATCTGCACAGCCAACACCCCGGGCGAGGCCAGGCCGCGATGCAGCAGCGTGGCCGGCTGCACCGCCATGCCGGCATTGATCACCGCCGCGCCGAAGGCGGAAAAGCTCGCGCCCTCGTCTGTCCACTTCCGCAGCCGCCGCAGGCCCTTGCTCCCGAGAAACGCGCCGCTGCCGCGGTTGCGCCCCGGCTGCAGCCAGGCGAAATCGGGGATGCCCAAGCGGTACAGGCCGGCGAAGTCGCCCCGCTCCAACGCGCGCCGCGCCGAGGCCAGCAGCTCGGCCATCTCCGCCGGAGCCATCTCCGGGTCGACCCTATTCATGCCGAAACCGCCCGCGGCATTGGCGTTGAAAAACTCCAGCACATGCTTGCCGACGATTTCCCTGTCGTTGTCCACGCACACCATGTGGTAGCTGTCTTCCAGCACCACCATCCGCGCCTGGCCGGCGCGCTTGCCGCTGCCGATGCGCTCCACCAGGAAATGCGCCGAGCGCAGGCTGGTCAGTTCGTCCTCGCGCGCGTGCACCACCAGCGTCGGGCAGGCGATCTGGTCCAGCCCCCGCATCGCCGCGGCGCGCAGCCGATCCACCTCGCGGATGCAGGCCAGCGGCACCCAGCCGTAATGGAAATTCTCCCCGCGCTCGAACTTGGCCTTGACGATGGCCCGCAGCTGCTCGTTCTTGATGCCGTAGGGTTCCTCCTCCGCCACCTTCATCCGCTCCGGCAGTCCGGGAATCCGATACAACAAGGGCCGCAGGCCCCGATACCAAGGCGTGGCCCAACCGTCGATGTACACCGGCGGGGCCAGCGCCACCAACCTGCCCTTGGCGTGACGCTCCAGCTTGGCCACCTCCAGCGCCAGCAAGGCGCCCATGCACATGCCCATCACGTGCAGCACCTCATGCTGGCCGACGATTTCGCGGTACTTGGCGCGCGCCGCCTCCAGCCATGCCTCCATCTTGACGCCGGACAGATCCTCCGGCCGCGTGCCATGGCCGGGCAGCGTCAGCGCATGGGTGACGAAGCCGGCGTTCTTCAGCCGCTTGTGCATGGAGCCCAGGTCGTATTGCGTGCCGCCCAGGCCATGGATCAGGAACACGCCGGGCTCAGCCATTGCCGTTCTCCAGGGGCTCCGGCCTCAGCATGCCCACCACCATTTCCACTTCGTCGTCCGCGCCGCGCACGCAGGCCAGGCGCTCCCGCACCCGCAGCCGCTCCCCATCCGACTGCACCACGGTGTAGCTTTGCTCGCTGGCCCAGGTCTCGCCGCTGGCCACGCTGCTCCACGTCGCCTCCACCAAGCCGCGCTCGTCCGGCTCGATCCGCTCCAGCCATTCATCCAGGCTGGAGATGCGCGAGACATCCTCGCCCAGCACCTTGTCCGCACCCATGCCCCAGGTGGCGTGCCCGGTGGCCGCTTCGTATTCCACCGTCGCCACGCCCACCTCGCGCATGATGCGCTCGTAGCGCAAGCGCCAGGCCTGGGCATCCACCAACGCCTGGCGGCGGCCGTCCGACAGCGCCCTCACCGCGATCATCACCGCGGCCCATATCGTCACAAAGCCCTGCACCTCGATCACCGCCTCGCCGGAAAATCCCTCCGCCACCGCGAACGGCCCGCCGCCATGGGCGGTTCGCCCAATGATCAGCAAGCCGCCTAGCAACAGGGCGACGGCGCCGCCGCGCGGCCCCCACAAGGCGGCGGCGATCAGCAGGAAAGGCATGGGAAGATAGGCCAGCGTGGCGGCCACCTGGCCATAACGCTCGCCGCTGTGATCGATGAAAACCAGCGCCACCGCGCATAGAAACAGCAGGAAAGCCGCACCGCCGCCCAGAAACTGCACCATCGTCATGCCGCCCGACAGCTGCAGGTGAAAGCCCCGGAACGCGGTCACCACCGGCGCCAGCAGCAGGATGCCCACCATGGTGGACAACACCCACGCCACGCCCTCCAGCGTCAGGTTCAGGCCGGGCCGCTGCCATTGCCACAAAGCCATCGCCAGCGCGCCGCCCAGGCAGGACGCCAGCGCCGCCCCGCACAGGAACAGAGCCATGCCGGCCGGGGTATCCGGATCGTTGCGCCCCAGGCTGGCCACCCAGCAGCCCATGGCGCCGCTGACCGCCTCGATGCTGGCGAAAGCCGCCGCGCCCACCGGATTCAAGCCATGCGCCGCCATCCCCCAGATCATCGACGCCAGCCACACGCCGGCGAGAATGGAAGGCCAGCGCCAGCGGGGGGAGATCAGCAGCGCGGAAAAAGTCACCCCGCTGCCCAGCCAGACCGGCATGGTTTCCGTGACGGAACTGGCCAGCGATCTGGAAACAAAGGCCACCGCGAGAAACAGCGCGGCAACCAGCAAACCCGTTCTCAACTGCTGCATGGCGACTCCTCCAGCTTCAACCATTGCAGCATAGGAAGCGCCACCCAAGCGCCGCAAGCAGCGGAAAGCCTGGATGACAAACCACTCCATGCGCGGAGCGCGCGCGCATGCGGTCTTTAGCGGGAGGCGGGACTGCGGTTTATCCCTACGTACGTGGGGAACAGATAGGAATATTGACATAAATCACGCGGCAGCCAGCAGGCGCGCCCACTGGCGGAGCCTGCGGCCCTTCTTTCCCCCGCCCCCCGCTGCGCTACCAGGTATTGGCGGCTCCCAGCGCACCGGCATTCAGCCGGGCGGAGATCGCTACCGGCATCGCCAGTCCAAACCAGGGCGAGGCGATATTCGTGTGCAGCAGTGACGCGTAATCGTCCACATAGACGATGTTGACCTGGGGATCGGTCAGAGGGTCGTAGTCTTGGCCGACCCAACGTCCGTGTTCCGTAAAAAACGCCAGCAGACGCGGATTGGCATACCGCCGCGCGTACTCCAGCGGATCGCCCAACACCTTCTGCGGCGTAAGCGTCCAGGACAGCAGATGCAAGGTCCGGGGCACGCCCCGGGCCTGGTTAAGAAACCAGTTTGCGTCATAACCTTCCGGAACGGTCCATTTGCCGTTGGGTGCGAAACCGTAGCCATTGCGTTGCGTCAATTTCAAAAGCTGATCGGTTTGCATGCCATTGAACAGCACGCCATCGTCGACGCCGGTGCTGTTGGAATACTGATCGAACAAATACAGGCTGTTTTCCCCCATCGGGTATTTCGGCGCCACGACGAAAAAACCCTTGGGCAAGGCATGGCCGCGGCTCGCCACATACTCCTCGCGGGCGGTATCCAACGCGCCGTCATATAACACCGCCACTCGCGAGCGGATGCTGTCGGCCGCGCCTTTGCCATCGTCCAGCAATGTCCGGTATGGGGCCTGGAACAGATTGATCCCGCCTTGACGATGCGGCACCAGGAATTCGCCCAATGTCGCGACGATCTGCTGGATCAATAACTCATGGCTCAAATGGGTGAAGTGGTAGAAGTGGGAAATGTTCAGAATGACCAGTTCCCGATGGGCCGTCTCCAGCTCCAGCATGAATCGGCGAAGCTGCATCAGGATGCCATCCTCGCCATCTATCGGTCCGCCGGTATAAAACTCGCCGTGATAGGTGAACAACCGCCCATCCTTGACGCATGGCCGGATATCGAAATACCGGATGCCGCCCAACAGCTGGCCGTAGATGTCCTGGCTTTGGGTTTTGGAAAGCGCGTTGCTCACCGCCCGGTCCACATAACAGCCGGAGTCGTGCGTCCCGGGCAGCGTGACGCGCGACAAGGGGCGATCAGGAAACGGACCTCTGGCGTCATTGGCGGTACGGAACAAGTCGGTCATCCAGGGCATAGCCAGTCCTTTCGTTCTGCATGGGCGGAAAGCATCGTCATTTCCACTTGAACGAAACCGGCGATCGGATGTGAATCACCCGCCGATCGACATTGCAGGCAGTTTGGAACGCATCCCTGCCGGCATGGAGAACTCTTGAACGACTGATATAGCGGTAAGACTCCAGGCAATGGATCCCCACATTTAGGTGCGGAACACTTGAATGCAGAATCCATCGGCAGCGTTTCGAGCAGCTCATCCCCACGCATGTGGGGAACACGTCGGCAAGTCCCGGATTGGCCTCTAGCACAGCGGTTCATCCCCACGCATGTGGGGAACACGGCCTTCAATTCGTCGATCCCGCGCTCGATGACGGTTCATCCCCACGCATGTGGGGAACACTCGCGGAATGCCGGGGCCGGCCGGGTATTGCCCGGTTCATCCCCACGCATGTGGGGAACACACCAATTTCAACATTTTGATTTTTAAAAATAAAAACTCATCCTAAAAATCTACCGATTTTATAGCCTAAAAAATGATCAATTGAATAACCTGGCGATGCCGTCTACCAGCCATGGGAAACCGTCGCCCCATGGCCAGAAAACAACATTGGCATTATCACCGCCGATTACTTGCCCGCGCAATCGACCACCCGCAACAACCTGGGCGGCTGGCCTGCCAGCTCGGCCAGCAGGCTTTGAGGCGGCAGGGTTTGCTTGCCATGGACGGCAGGTTCCGCGGCGAAGTTGGCGGTGAGGCGGCTGCCGTCGGCGAAGCGGGTTTGCTGCAGCGTATGTGCGACATTCAGCCACTCGAAGCCGGTCAGCGCCTGGGTGGCCAAGCGCTCGTGCAGTGGACGGAAGGCTCGGTCTGCGCATTGCAGCTGCGGCAGGCGGGCCTTGAGGCTGGCGGCGGACAGGTGGAACAGCGGCGGCACGTTGTACAGCCATTGCGCCAGCAGGTTGTCGGCGTAGGCGTTGGAGAATTTCAGATTGTCGTACAGCCAGTGGTTGGTGGTGATCACAGAACCATGGAACACCGCCTGGTACAACGGCAAGCGGTATGGCGCGCCATAGTAAAGGTCACGGTACGGCTGCTTCAGCGGCACTTTCTTGAAGAAGGTTTCCGGCTGGTCCGATGGATACCAGCGGCCCAGGAAGTACGGAGATTGCTTGTTTTTCTGCAGATCGGCGTCTCCCCAGCCCATCACCGGCACCTGCATGCCATGGGCGAAGGCGATGCCGCGGCTGGTGGCGGCATTGCCCATTTCCGAGCCCACCGGCAGCCGATAGGCGTCGGCCACCCATTGCATCGATTTCTCATAGCCGGCCGCCATCTCCGCCTTGCCGGTCTGGCGGCCCGGAGTGTAATCGTCGAACACCATCCCGGTGGCGTAGGCATCCAGGAACCAGCTGTTGAAGCCGGCGGCGGCATGCAGCGCGCGGGTGCGCTGTTTCAAGGTGTCGCGCACGCAATCCGGGTTAGTGTAATAGCCGGACTGCTGGAAGCCCGCCTTCTTCTTGCCATTGGCCAGCGTCACGCCGCAGTCGCGGAAAATAGCCTCGCCCTGCTGAGCGGTGAGCCAGTCCTCGCGATAACCCGGTTTCAGCGCGGTTTCGTAGGAGTCGTAGGCAGTCACCAGATAGCCCGCGTCCACGCCCGCCCTCACCGCCTGCGGATGCCACAGGCCTCCTTCCCAATTGTCCGCGCCCAGCCACAAGCGCTTGAGGCCGGCCGCCTGCAAGGCGGTCATGGTCTTGCGCGACAGGCCGCCTCCCCAGCGCGACGCGTCCGGTTGCAGCGCCGGGCCGAACAGCCGCTCCGCCAGCGCGCGCAGCCGCAGATAGGGCGCGGCCATCCGCTCCCAGTCCGGCTTTTTGCCCAGCCAGCCGGCGCGGGCCTCGGCGGTCAGCGCCTGATTGACGGCCTCCACCAGCACCCGTTGCTGGTAATGGTCCGGCTTGGCGCTGGCCTGGCGCAGCGCCTTGCCCGCCTCGGCGTCGAAACGGCCGCGCAGCCTGGCGGCCAGCGGGTCCGGCCCGCGCAGCTGCTTGAGGAAGGCGGGCCAATCCATTATGTCCGACACATCCAGCAGATTATTGCCCCACAGATAGACGTGGCTGGCGCCGATCAGTTTGGCGGTGTCCGGCTGCGCTTTGATCTTGTCGGCCAGCGTCCGGTAACGGCCCTCCGACACCAGCCATTGTTTGTAGCGCTGCGCGCCGGCCAGCAGGTTGTCATCGGCCAGCCGCAACAGCAGCGTCATCGGCCGTTTTTGATTGAGGGCATTGAATTCGTGGTTGAGGCTCAACGCCAGGTTCTGGCCGTCGGCGCGCACGGCCAGCTGGTCGTTGAACGGCTCCAGCAGCAGCCAATGCAGGCTGCGGCGGCCATAGTCCATGCCCCACAGCGGCAGGCTGAGGTTTTCCGTAGTATCCAGGCCGTCGCCAGCGAAGCCGGGCAGGAAATCCCGCCACACTTTATCCCCGGCCGGAATGTAGCTGCCTTCGGCCAAGGGAAGCAGCAGGCCCTTGCCCATCGCCGCGCCCGGCTGGCGCAGCAGCTCCACCTTGCCCGGCGCGTCGGCGTTCAGGGTCAGCGTCAGATCCCTGCCGTTCAGCCTGGCCTGCCAGCGGTAATGGCCGTCGTCCCATTGCCAGTCCGCTGACTGATCATCCTGGCGCAGCGCGGATACCTTGCGCGCCGACACGCCATCAGACACCGGCCGCGCCGGCTCTCCCGCCGCAGTCACTTTCAACGCCAGCGTGGCCGGCTCCAGTTCCACCTTCCACTCCGGGTTCTGCAACACCAGCCCGGCCCAAACCGGCAACGGCAGGCCCAGCGCCGCGGCCAGCGGCAGCATTTTGATCAGACGCGTCATTCCCTCTCCCGCAAATCAGTCATTTGAATAGACCGCATTGCAACGCAAAAGGGATAGACGATTGTCAGGATAATGTCAGAACTGGCCCAGCGGCGCGGCCAGGCGGTGAATCTGGCGGACGGCGATGGGGCCGCGGAACTCGGCGCGCAACAGCGACACGCTGGCCCACAGCTTCTGGCCATCTGGATTGGCCGGCCAGCGCAGCTTCTGGCCCAGCTCGCGCCGCTGCCACCAGCGCAATTCGAAATCCGGCTGCGACAGCAGCGCCTGCTCCAGCCAGGACCTGGGGCAAGCCGGAGGCTGGGCAGGCGGATGCGGCTCCAGCTTGCGTCCATTTCGCCGCAGCCAATCCTGCGCGGCCATGCCCGGCAGCGACAGATCCTGCCGCCAGGTTTCGCTGCCGCTTTGCGCGGTCAGCCTGTACACGCCCGGCGGCAAGGCGGCAGACTGGTCTTCGCTTTCCAGCTCGAACTGGCGGCCGTCGTAGCGCGTCTTCGCGCCGGCCAGCAGCTCGCGGCCGTCCGGCAGCCGCAGCGACCAGCGCAGGTCACGCCGCGGGCTGACTCCATTCAGTCTGACAATATAGGAACGGCTGAGCGGGATATCGCGCTGGATCAGGTCCAGCTCCAGGTCACCCAGCCAGCCGGGCGGCGCAGCCGGCGCGTCGCGACCGCACTGGCCGGCAGCTATCTCATGCTGCAATGCAAGCCAGGCCTGGCGCTGCGCGGCGCTGGACAATGCGGCGCCCAACGCATCCAACTGGCGCCAGGCGCCGGCGCGGTCGCCGGAGAACAGCGCGTGGTAGGCCGGCTCCAGCAACGTGGCGGGCAGCAGCGGCGCGGCCGCGGCGCTCGCAGCCCAAACCAGGGCCAGCCACAGCGGCGGCCTCACGCCTCGCCCTCGCTCAGCCGATAGCCTACGCCGCGCACGGTTTCGATCGGGATGTCGGGCAGTTTTTGCCGCAGCTGCAGCACATGGGTGTCTACGGTGCGGGTGGACGGGAAATGCTGGTAGCCCCACACCTGGTTCAAGAGTTCATCACGGGTGAACACCCGGCCCGGCATCCGCGCCAGCATCGCCAGCAGGTCGAATTCGGTGCGGGTCAGCGCCACCTCGCCGCCGCGCCAGGCGGCCGCCTGCCGGGCCGGAAACAAGCTGAGCCCGCCGCAGGCCAGCTGTCCCTCGCCCAACGGCCGCAACTGGGCGCGCACGCGGGCCAGCAGCTCCACGTGGGCGAAGGGCTTGGCCAGATAATCGCGCGCGCCGGCCTCCAGCCCGGCCACCCGGTCGTCCAGTTCCACCCGGGCGGTCAGCACAATCACCGGCAGCGCCTTCAGCGCCAGCCACTGCGGCAGCAGGCGCAGCGAATCGCCGTCCGGCAGCTGTCGGTCCAGTATCGCCAGCTCGGCCTGCCGCCAATTGGCGGCCACTTCGCCGCCGTCGCGCAGCCACAGGCAGTCATAGCCCTGCTGCTGCAGGAACTGGCGCAGACCCGCGCCCAGTTCGGCGTCGTCTTCAATCAGCAATATCGTCACACGGCAACTCCAGCGTGAATGTCGTCGGCGGCCCTTCCAGCGTCAGCCGCCCGCCCAGCCTATTCATCACCCGCCGCACGATGGCCAGGCCCAGCCCCATGCCGGCGCTGGCGCCCAGCTCGCGCCGCAGCAAGGACAGCCGGTAGCGCGGCAGCGCGCCGCCGTCGCTCACCGTCAGCCGCAGCCGGCCCTTCTCCCAGCCAGCCTGGATGCGGACTGGCGGCCGGCCATGCTGGCGCGCGTTGCGCAGCAGATTGTCCAGGCACAGGCCCAGCCAGTAGGCGGGCAGCTTCAAGTTTCTATCCTGATCCAGACAGTAAGTCGCCCCGTGCCGTTCCGCGACGCTGTCCAGCCACTCAGACAAGGGCATCGGCTGCGGCACCTCCAGCCTGCCGTCCGCCGCCAGATAGTGGCGGCTGGCGTCGGCCAGCTGGCGCAGCTTGAGCACGCCGTCGGCCAGCCGGCCGAAACCTTGCTGCGCGCCGGCCGGCAGTTGATCGAAACCGGCGCGGAAGTCCTCCACCACATTGCCCAGGCCGGCGATGGGCGTGCGCAGCTCGTGAGTGAGCATCTGCAGCACGAAGCGCCGCTCCCGCTCCAGCCGGCGTCTCTGCAGCCAGCCATAGGCCAGCGCGCCGGCAAGCGCCGACAGAGACAAGCCCGCCAGCGCCCGCCACCACCATGGCGACGGCGGCAACGGCCGCGCGCAGATCCGGCCCAGCGGCTGCGGGCAGGCGTCGCCATCGACCAGGGGACTCAGCGCCAAACCGGCCGACTCCGCCAGCGGCCTCCATTGCCCGGCGCCGTAGCGTCGCCAGGACGCGCCGTCGCGCCACCACAGCGCGCCGCCGTCCAGCAGCCAGCGCTCGCCGGACAGCAGCGCGGCCAGGCTGTCGTCGCCCAATCCGCCGATGCCGGCGAAGGCCGCCGGCCGCTCGCGCACATGCAGATAAGGCTGCAAGGCAGGCGCGGAATCGGGATGGCGTTGCAGATAGTGCCAGGCGTAGCTGCCGCCCAGCGGATGGACGGGATGGGCGGCGAACCATTCCGGCGGCAACGTTTCGCCGCCGCACAGCGCGCGCTCGAAGCGCTGCAGGTCGGCCGGCAGCGCCGGCCATGGCGCGCGGCATTGGCCGCGGTGGCGGTACAGCGCCTGCAATTCGGCCAAGGGAAGCTGACCCAGCGCCGGATACAGCGAATCCGGCCGCAACAACGCGGCGTCCAGCTGCTGCAGGGCGGCCACCGCCGTCTCCGCCTGCGGGCGCTCGGCGCGCAGCGAGGCCTGCAGCGCGGCGACATCGGCGCGGGCATGCAGGCTAATAGCGATCAAAAACAGGGCGAGAAGGCGCGGCATGAATGGGATTATAAGGCCCGCCGCAGCCAGCCCGCAGCGCCGTGCTTCCGTGGTAAGCTGCCGGCGTTTGTTTCTCCATCGTTTCGCCTCATGCCACCTCGCAGCTGGGATATCTTCTGTACCGTCATCGACAACTACGGCGACATCGGCGTCGCCTGGCGCCTGGCGCGCCGGCTGGCGCGCGACCACGGCCACGCCGTGCGGCTGTGGGTGGACGATCTGGACAGCTTCGCCCGCATCGCCCCGGGGCTGGACCCGGCGCTGCCGCGGCAAACGCTGGCTGGCATCGACATCCGCCACTGGCCGCATACGGATTTCCCGGCCGATATCGTCCCCGCCGACGCGGTGATCGAGGCCTTCGGCTGCCGCCTGCCGGACAGCTTCGAGAACGCGATGGCGGCCCAGGCCGTCAAGCCGGCGTGGATCAATCTGGAATACCTGTCGGCCGAGGACTGGACCCTCAGCCATCACAAGCTGCCCTCGCCCCACCCCAGGCTGCCGCTGACCAAGCATTTCTTCTTTCCCGGCTTCGACGCCGCCAGCGGCGGGCTGATCTGCGAGGACGGTCTGATAGACGCGCGCGCCGCCTGGCAGGCGGACGACGCCGCGCAAGACGCCTACTGGCTGCGCCGCGGCCTGCCGCCGCGCGTCCCGGGCGAGCTGCGCGTCAGCCTGTTCGCCTACCACAACCCGGCCGCCGCCCAGCTGCTGCAAGCCTGGGCCGACGGCCCGTTGCCGGTGCGCTGCCTGGTGCCGGAAGGCAAGGTGCTGCCCGATGTCTCCGGCCTATTCGGCCGCGCGCTACGTGCCGGCGACCACGCCCGCCTCGGCAATCTGGACGTTCACGCGCTGCCGCTGAGCGATCAGGACGACTACGACCGCCTGCTGTGGAGCTGCGATTTCAACTGCGTGCGCGGCGAGGACAGCCTGGTGCGCTCGCAATGGGCGGCGCGGCCCATGCTGTGGCACATC
This sequence comes from Chromobacterium indicum, assembly GCF_039708975.1. Taxonomy (NCBI): domain Bacteria; kingdom Pseudomonadati; phylum Pseudomonadota; class Betaproteobacteria; order Neisseriales; family Chromobacteriaceae; genus Chromobacterium; species Chromobacterium indicum. The sequence goes on along the minus strand of NZ_JAYFSJ010000016.1, from coordinate 53,772 downwards.
TACCCGCAGGACGACGACGCCCACCTCGCCAAACTGAAGGCTTTCCTTGATCAATACTGCGCCGGGTTGCCAACGGACATGGCCGCCGCGCTGCATGCGCTGAACCTGGCCTGGAACCGCGACGGCGACATCGCCGCCGCCTGGCGCGACGCCGCGCCCTGGCTGCCGGCGTGGCGCGAACATGCGACAAACTGGCAACAGCATCTGCTGAAAGACGGCGATCTCGCGGCCAGACTGCTGCACTTCGTCGGCGAAATCAGCTAGAATGCCGTGTTTTGTCGGGAATCTTTCCCGGCTTCATTTCAAGAGTTTGGGATTAGACAAGCATGAAAACCGCACAAGAACTGCGCGCTGGTAATGTATTCATGGTCGGCAGCGACCCGATGGTTGTTCAAAAGGCTGAATTCAGCAAATCCGGCCGCAACGCCTCCGTCGTCAAGATGAAGATGAAGAACCTGCTGACCGGCGCCGGCAGCGAAGCCGTATACCGCGCGGACGACAAGTTCGACGTGGTGGTCCTGGATCGCAAGGACTGCACCTACTCCTACTTCGCCGACCCGATGTACGTGTTCATGGACACCGAATTCAACCAGTACGAAGTGGAAGCCGACAACCTGGGCGACACCCTGAACTTCATCGTCGACGGCATGGAAGACATCTGCCAGGTTACCTTCTACGACGGCAAGGCCATCTCCGTGGAACTGCCGACCACCGTAGTCCGCGAAGTGGAATACACCGAGCCGGCCGTGCGCGGCGACACCTCGGGCAAAGTGCTGAAGCCGGCCCGCCTGGTTGGCACCACTTTCGAAGTTCAGGTTCCGGCCTTCGTCAACACCGGCGAAAAGATCGAAATCGACACCCGCACCAACGAATTCAAGAAGCGCGCCTAAGCCTTCTGGATTGTTGTGCCGAAAAAAGCGCCCCACGGGGCGCTTTTTTTGTTTCCGGACACAGCCGGGCTGGCAGCGCCGCGACACCATTCCAGCCCGCACCCGTCAATCATCCCCACAACCGTGGGGAACACCGCTGCAGTTCGGTCATAGGGTAGCGGACGCGCGGTTCATCCCCACACACGTGGGGAACACGCCTCGACGATGTGCTGCGCCTGCCGTGGGTTCGGTTCATCCCCACACACGTGGGGAACACTTTGCGGAACTGGGCGTTCCAGGCAGTCGAGTCGGTTCATCCCCACACACGTGGGGAACACGGCGAGCCATCCACAACGTTTTCACGCTGTTCCGGTTCATCCCCACACACGTGGGGAACACACCGTGATCGTCGCTACGCGCCCCGGCGTCGCCGGTTCATCCCCACACACGTGGGGAACACCCCCTTTGGTAGCCGAATTTTGCCTTGCGCGGCGGTTCATCCCCACACACGTGGGGAACACACCATTTTCAAACTGCTGATTTTTAAAGATAAAAAACCACCTCAAAATTCTACCGATTTTTCTGGTCGAAAACCGCCGCTCAAATCGTCCCGCCAAGCGCCACACGGCATTAGGAAATCTTCCCTTCGCCATCGTTTCGAAAAACGAAGCACGGAGCTTGCACGGCAAGGTTTCCAGGCTCCATAGCCTACCGCCATTCCATCGACATGCAAGCAAAAAGCACCGGCCCGGAGCTTTTTTCATGCCCGCCCCCAACTGGTATACTGCTTCTCCGCTCCATCCCGCCCAAATCGCGCCATGTCCGATCTTTTTTCCGTCGAACCGCAAAAACCGCTGGCCGAGGCCTTGCGTCCGCAGGCGCTCGATCAGGTGATCGGCCAGCAGCATCTGATCGGCCCGGGCAAGCCGCTGAGCCTGGCGGTGGCGTCCGCCAAGCCGCACTCAATGATATTGTGGGGCCCGCCCGGTGTGGGCAAGACCACGCTGGCGCGCATTCTGGCCGCCAGCTTCGACGCAGAGTTCATCCCGATCTCGGCGGTGTTCGCCGGCGTCAAGGACATCCGCGAGGCGGTTGAGCGCGCCAACGCCGTGCTGCAGCGCTCCGGCCGACGCACCATCCTGTTCGTCGACGAGGTGCACCGTTTCAACAAGAGCCAGCAGGACGCCTTCCTGCCCTTCGTCGAATCCGGCCTGATCACCTTCATCGGCGCCACCACCGAAAATCCGTCGTTCGAGGTCAATTCCGCGCTGCTGTCGCGCGCCCAGGTCTATGTGCTGAACAGCCTGAGCGAGGATGAGCTGAAGCAATTGTTCGAGCGCGCGCGGTCGGAAGGCGCGCTGGACGGGCTGAATTTCGACGACGCGGCCGTCTCCACGCTGACCGGCTACGCCGACGGCGACGCCCGCCGCTTCCTGAACCTGCTGGAGCAAACCCGCACCGCCGCGCAGACGCGCGGCGCGGCGGACATCGACCCGGCTTTTCTGGAAGAAGTGCTGACGCTGAACGCGCGCCGCTTCGACAAGGGCGGCGACGCCTTCTACGACCAGATCTCGGCGCTGCACAAATCGGTGCGCGGCTCCAATCCAGACGCCGCGCTGTACTGGCTCAGCCGCATGCTGGACGGCGGCGCCGACGCGCGCTACCTGGCGCGGCGCATCGTGCGCATGGCCTGGGAAGATATCGGCCTGGCCGATCCGCGCGCGATGCAGATCGCCAACGACGCGGCGCTGACCTACGAAAGGCTGGGCAGTCCGGAAGGCGAACTTGCGCTGGGACAAGCGGTGATCTATCTGGCGGTGGCCGCCAAGAGCAATGCCGGATACAACGCGTATAATCAGGCCCGCGCCTTCGTCAAACAGGACAAATCCCGCCCGGTGCCGGTACACTTGCGGAACGCGCCCACCCGCCTGATGAAGGAACTGGGTTACGGCCACACCTACCGCTACGCGCACGATGAGCCCCACGCCTACGCCGCCGGGGAAACCTATCTTCCGGAGGGGCTGGAAGACATCGAGTGGTACCGTCCGGTGCCGCGCGGGCTGGAAAGCAAGATTCAGGATAAACTGGCCTTTTTGCGTCAGCTGGATGCAGACGCCCAGCAAGATCCCGATAGTGAAAAACAGGAATAATCATGCTCGACATCAATCTACTTCGCAATGACATCGAAGCCGTCGCCGCCCGTCTGGCGGACCGCGGCTACACCCTGGACACCGCCGCATTCAATCAGCTGGAAGCCGAGCGCAAGTCCCTGCAATCCCGGATGCAGGAACTGCAAGCCAAGCGCAACGCTACTTCCAAGCAGATCGGCATCGCCAAGAGCAAGGGTGAAGACGTCTCCGCCATCATGGCCGAAGTAGCCACTCTGGGTGACGAGCTGAAAGCCGCCGAACAAGGATTCGACGGCGTGCAGGGCAAGCTGGACGCCTGGCTGATGTCCATCCCCAACCTGCCGCACGAGTCGGTGCCGGCCGGCAAGGACGAGGCGGACAACGTGGAAGTGCGCCGCGTCGGCGTGCCGCGCCAGTTCGACTTCGAAGTGAAAGACCACGTCGACGTCGGCGCCCCGCTGGGCCTGGATTTCGACACCGGCGCCAAGCTGTCCGGCGCGCGCTTCACCGTGCTGAAGGGCGACATCGCCCGCCTGCACCGCGCCATCGCCCAATTCATGCTGAACACCCATACCGGCAGCCACGGCTACGAAGAGCACTACACCCCGTACATCGTCAATGACACCGCGCTCTTGGGCACCGGCCAGTTGCCCAAGTTCGCCGACGACATGTTCAAGGTGACCCGCGGCGGCGACGAAAGCGCCACGCCGCAATACCTGATCTCCACCTCGGAAGTGACGCTGACCAACACCGTCGCCGACACCATCCTGCAAGAGAGCGAGCTGCCGAAGAAGATGACCGCGCACTCGCCGTGTTTCCGTTCCGAAGCCGGCAGCTACGGCCGCGACACCCGCGGCATGATCCGCCAGCACCAGTTCGACAAGGTGGAGATGGTGCGCGTGGAGAAGCCGGAAGACTCCTACGCCGCGCTGGAAGAAATGGTGGGCCACGCCGAGAACATCCTGAAGGCGCTGGAACTGCCCTACCGCGTGATCACATTGTGCACCGGCGACATGGGTTTCGGCTCGTCCAAGACCTACGACCTGGAAGTGTGGCTGCCGGCGCAGAACACTTACCGCGAAATCTCCAGCTGCTCCAACTGCGAAGCCTTCCAGGCCCGCCGCATGAAGGCGCGCTACAAGGACGAAAACGGCAAGAACCAGCTGGTTCACACGCTGAACGGCTCCGGCCTGGCGGTAGGCCGCACCCTGGTCGCGGTGCTGGAAAACTACCAGAACGCCGACGGCAGCGTGACCGTGCCGAGCGTGCTGCGTCCGTTCATGGGCAAGGACAGGATCGGCGGCTGAGCCCCGGGCGGTCTCGCCAGCAAACTGCAATCGACGCCGGCCGCCACGCCGGCGTTTTTCACGCCCTCACCCCAGGCTTGCCCTCTCCCTGCCTAAGTACTCCCGCCATTCACGACTCCTGCGTCGTCTCGTTACAGATAAAGCCGTCCCTATCTCACGGCCCACCCAGCCGGCGGAGGCGTCCTCGGACACCCCAGGCGCGTCCTGCCTGCGCAACCACCCTCAGGAGAACCGACATGGCTGAAGTTCAATACCAGCTTAACGCCGCCATTCCCCTCAACCAGCTGCTCCCCGCCAACCCCGGCGTGCCCACCGCCTTGCCGGCGGCCTTCGTCAACCAGCCCGGCCTGTACATCATCCTCAACCAGAACAACCCTCAAGAAAACAGGTACATGGGCATCTCCGACAACTTGCGCAATCGTTTCGCCGGCCGGCAGGGCGTATGCTTCGAGTTGGGCTTCGCGCCACAGGTGCTGAACAATATTTATGCCTTCCTCGGCACCATGCGCTACCGGAACAATGGCGCGGCCAACTGGACCAATGCCCCGGGCTACGCCGTGCCCAATCTAATGATCGCTCTGGACGGCCAAAACTACGACCTTGAGCACCTATTCATCAAAGCCGCCCAACATGCCTGGCCGCACGGCACCATCACGAACACGCAGAAAACCGGCGTCTTGAGGAATACCGGGGGCTTTCCCATCGATGTCGCCATCAGCTGGGTCGGCCCCGCGCCCAATCAGCAGCAGGTCCGCATTCCGGTGGGCGGCCAATTGGCATGACGCCTGAAGCCGCTCATCGCCCCGCCATCGCCACCGGCGACCGCGCCTCCAGCATCGCGGTGAACGCCTCAGGCGGCAAGGGCTTGCTGAACAGATAGCCCTGCGCGCAGTTGCATCCCTGCTCCAGCAGGAACCGCCGCTGCGCCTCCTCTTCCACCCCCTCCGCCACCACGTCCAGCCCCAGGCTGCGGGCGATGGAGACGATGGCGCTGGTGATGGCGGCGTCGTCGCCGTCGCAATGCAGGTCGTCGATGAAGGAGCGGTCTATCTTCAGTCCGCGCACCGGCAAGCGCTTCAGATAGGACAGCGAGGAGTAACCGGTGCCGAAATCGTCGATGGACAGATACATGCCCAGCCTCTGCAGCCGGAACAGCGTATCCACCATGCCGCCGGCGTCCTCCATCACCACGCTCTCGGTGATTTCCAGCTCCAGCGCGCCGCTGTCCAGGCCATGGCGGGCCAGCGTCTGCTCCAGCTCGGCGACAAAGTCGCCGTGCTTGAGCTGGCGGCCGGACACATTCACCGCCAGGCGGCCCGGCGCCAGGCCGGCGTCGCGCCAGCGGCGGGCGTCGGCGCAGGCGGTCTCCAGCACCCAGGCGCCGATCTGCGCGATCAGCGCGCTTTCCTCGGCGATGGGAATGAAACGGTCCGGCGGCACCAGGCCCAGCTCGGGATGTCGCCAGCGCAGCAGCGCCTCCGCGCCCACCAGCGCGCCGCTGTCCAGCGCCACCTTGGGCTGGTACCACAGCTCCAGCTCCTGCTGCGCCAGCGCGCGGTGCAGGCTGTATTCCAGCTTCAACCGCTCCAGCGCGCGCGCGTTCATGTCCGGGGTGTAGAACTGGAAGCCGTTCTTGCCGCCATCCTTGGCGCGGTACATCGCGGTGTCGGCGTGAACCAGCAGCGTGTCGGCGTCGCGGCCGTCCAGCGGGAACATGCTGATGCCTATGCTGGCGGAGATGAACATCTGCTGGCCGGCCACGCCGGACAGCTCGGTGACCGCGTCCAGCATCGCCTGCGCCCTCGCGGCCACCTGGGCTTCGCCGGCGGCACCTTCCAGCAGCAGCGTGAATTCGTCGCCTCCCAGCCTGGCCACGGTCTCGGTGGGCAGCAGCCGCGATTGCAGCTGCCGCGCGATGTGGATCAGCAACTGGTCGCCGGCATAATGGCCCAGGGTGTCGTTGACCAGCTTGAAGCGGTCCAGATCGATGAACAGCAGTGCCAGCTGCTGGCCGGCCGCGCCGGCCCGGTCCACCGCTCCCTGCAGCCGCTCCAGGAACAGCGTGCGGTTGGGCAGGCTGGTCAGCGCGTCGTGGTTGGCCAGGAAGTGCAGCCTTTCCTCGGCCTGCTTGCGCTGGGTGATGTCGGAAAACACCGCCACGTAGTGCAGGCATTCGCCGTTGGCGTCGCGGATCGCGGTGATGCTCAGGTGCTCGGTGTACAGCAGGCCGCCCTTGCGGCGGTTCACCACCTCGCCCTGCCAGCGTCCGTCGCGCAGCAGGCAGCGCCACAGCTGCTGATAGAACTCGGGCGGCTGCTTGCCGGATTTCAGCAAGGCCGGCGTCTTGCCCAGCGCCTCTTCCCGGCTGTAGCCGGTGATGCGGGCGAAAGCGGGATTCACCGACTGGATCACGCCATTGCGGTCGGTGATGATGATGCCTTCCATCGTCGATTCGAACACCTTGTCGGCCAACAGCAGGCTGTGGCGCGACTGCTGCAAGGCCTCGTCGCGCTGGCGCAGCGCCTCGTTCAGCTCGTGCAGGTATTCGTGTTCGATGCCCTGCACGATGTCGTCGAAGCCCAGCAGCCGCAGCAACTTGCCGTCGTCGCCGAACACCGCCAGGTGGCGGATATTGTGCTGCTGCAGCAAACGCCTGGCCTGCAGCAAACTGGAAAATTCGGACACGCCGATCAGCGGACGGCGGCAGCCCTCGCCCAGGGTTGGCGGCAACTGGTCCGAGGCCAGCCAGCGCAGCACGTCGCGCTGGGTGACGATGCCATGCCCGCCATCCTCCAGCGCCACCGCCAGCGCCGACAAACCCTGCTCGCGCATCCGCTCCATCGCCTCGCGCGGCGTGGCCGCCGCCGGCAGCGACCGCGCCGGCGGCCCTGGCAGGTCGCGGATGCGCTTGACGATCAGAAAGGATTCCAGCCCCTGATTGCGGACGATGTCGGTCAGCGTGACGATGCCCAGCGGTTGACCGCGCTTCCACACCAGCGCGTGGCGCAGCTGGCGACGGCGGAAGGCCTCCACCGCGTCCTGCAACGACATGTCGTGCGGCAGGCTGGCCAACTGCGCGCTGACCGCCTGCCCCACCGGCAGGTCCGGATCGCGGCGCCCCAGCGACGCCTCCAGCGCATCGGATTCGGTCCACAGGCCCAGCACCTCTCCCTTTTCGTCGCGCACGACGATGGAGCTGCAGGCTGCCGCCATCATCCGGCTGGCGGCTTCGCGAATGGGCAGGGACGGCGGGCAACACAGGAGATCGCAGGATGCGATGTCGGCCAGGGTTTGAATCGAATAGGACATTGACAAACATGGCCTCGTCATAAGCTGACGGCCATTATACCGTTAACCATCTTGCCGCAAGGGCCGGAATGTCAAAAATTCTATCCAGTGCGAAATAAAAAAGCGCCGGATCGAAATCCGGCGCTTTGTCTTGTCCGCGAGGCACGCGTCAGCGACGCTCGCCCCACAAATCGTGCTCGCTGCAATCGACGATTTCCACCTGGTAGAACTCGCCCGGCTGCATGCCGGTCGAGTCTTCGACAAACACCAGGCCGTCGATTTCCGGCGCGTCGGCATAGCTGCGGCATACCGCGGTGCCTTCTTCATCGATCTCGTCCACCAGCACTTTCAAAGTCTGGCCGACGCGGCGCTCCAGGCGGCGCGCGCTGATTTCGGCCTGCACTTCCATGAAGCGCTCCTTGCGGGCTTCTTTCACGCCTTCCGGCACCGGGTTCGGCAACTCGTTGGCGGTGGCGCCTTCGACCGGGGAGTAAGTGAAGCAGCCGACGCGGTCGAGCTCCGCCTCGCGGATGAATGCCAGCAGCTCCTCGAAGTCTTCCTCGGTCTCGCCGGGGAAGCCGACGATGAAGGTGGAGCGGATCACCAGTTCCGGGCAAATCTCGCGCCACTTCTTGATGCGCGCCAACACGTTGTCGCTGTTGGCCGGCCGTTTCATCAGCTTCAGCACTTTCTGGCTGGCGTGCTGGAACGGGATGTCGAGATACGGCAGGATCTTGCCGTCGCGCATCAGCGGAATCACCTCGTCCACATGCGGGTACGGGTAGACATAGTGCAGGCGCACCCAGATGCCGTGGCTGCCCAACTCCTCGCACAGCTCGGTCATCCGGGTCTTCACCGGACGGCCGTTGTGGAAACCCAGCTTGTACTTGGTGTCCACGCCGTAAGCCGAAGTATCCTGCGAGATCACCAGGATCTCTTTGACGCCGGCCTTGGCCAGGCTCTCCGCCTCGCGCAGCACGTCGTGGATGGGACGGCTTTCCAGATCGCCGCGCATCGACGGGATGATGCAGAAGGTGCAGCGGTGGTTGCAGCCCTCGGAAATCTTCAGGTAGGCGTAATGCTTGGGCGTCAGGCGCACGCCGATATCCGGCACCAGGTCGACGAAGGGGTCGTGCGGCTTGGGCAGGTGGGTATGCACCGCGGTCATCACTTCCTCGGTGGCGTGCGGGCCGGTCACGGCCAAGACCGACGGATGCACATCGCGCACCACATCGCCCTTGGCCCCCAGACAGCCGGTGACGATCACTTTGCCGTTTTCGTTCAGCGCTTCGCCGATGGCGTCCAGCGATTCCTCGACAGCGGAATCGATGAAACCACAGGTGTTCACCACCACCAGGTCCGCTCCATCATAGGAAGGAGCGATTTCATAGCCTTCGGCGCGAAGGCGGGTCAGGATCTGTTCGGAATCGCTCGCGGCCTTGGGACAACCAAGGGAGACGAACCCGACGCGGGGAGTCTTGTTCATGTTCAACGTCTTGGGCGGAAACAAAATCGCGCGATTATACAACGGTTTGCCTCGCGATACTCACATGGTTTAACGCGTCGGCTGGCCCGCGCAAAAACGGGTAGATAAAGAGGCGCGGCGGACCGCGACGCCTCCCCTGCGCTTACTTTTGCGCGGCAATCAGCACCAGCATCGGACGCTCGGCCTCCTCCGCCAACGCCGGCTGCGCGGCGATCTGCTCGGCGCTCGGTCCCCATTCGTCCACATGCCGCAACGCGAAGCCGGCAGCCATCAGGGCGTTGAGCGTGGCGCCCAGCGTGCGGTGGTACTTGACCACGCCGTCGGCCAGCCAGTTGCTGACGCGCCGCCCCTCCGCCTGATAGCCGTTGACCGCCCAGGAGCGGCGGCCTTCGCTGTCATTCACCCACTGCTGAACGCTCGGGCAGGTATGGATGGGATGTTCCATCGAAAACACCAGCCAGCCGCCGGGCCTCAAGGCGCGATGGGCAGCGGCGAACAACGGCGCGAGATCGGGCAGATAATGCAGGGTCAGCGAGCTGTAAACCAGATCCAGCCCTTGCTCGGGCAGGACCAGCCGTTCGAGGTCGCCTTGCTGGTAATGGATGTTGCCGCCGACGGTCAGCTCGCGAGCGCGCGCCAGCATTTTCTCCGACAACTCGATGCCCAGCACTTCGCTGGCCCCCGTCTCGCTGGCGTAGCGGCAGAACCACCCATAGCCGCAGCCAAGATCGACCACGCTCTTGCCGCGCAGATCGGGCAGCATGGCGCGCAGCGCCGGCCACTCAGGCGCGCCGTCCAGGCCGCAGCGGGAGCGCGGCAGCTGCGCGTAGCCATCGAAAAATCCTTGGTCGTCGTAAATGTTCTGGGACATGGAATCATCCTTTCTGAAACACAATTCAAGTTAGTTGCGAATTCACGCGGAAATGAAAAAAGCGAGCCGGTTTGACCCGGCTCGCTTGGAAGAACGCCATCGTTGAGAGGACGGCGGAAACGATCAGGGCCGCGGATGAGTCATCATCCGCGGCCCTGTTGATATCGATCGCCACGCGCCATGCCGCCGCCCTCGCGGGAAGCGTTCAATCTGCGTGGCGATGAATGAGTGGAAGCTCAAGCTTCCGTATCAGGCTCCGAACAATGCTTCATCGCTAGCGATTGCGCGGAGCGCGCTCGGGTCACTCTCTGATCCGAGGCGTAAAGGGCAGTCATGGGGCACCTTATATATTGGTGAATGGCCAGGCGGCGAAACTTAGCTTAAGAAACATGAGCTTGTCAAACCCTGGAGCCAAGCGTTTCCGCCGTTCACAAGCCCGCCATGCCCGCCCATGCCAGAACTCGCGCGCGGCGCGGCGGTCGGATCTGGTCTACTCATGCAGCCCCCGCGCCCATCACAGGAAATATCCATGTCGACCCAAGCCTCCTCCCTCAAGCTCCGCCCGCTGGAACGCGACGACCTCGCCTTCGTCCACGAGATGAACAACAACGCCAACATCATGCGCTACTGGTTCGAAGAACCTTACGAAGCCTTCGTCGAGCTGGTGGATCTGTACGACAAGCACATTCACGACCAAAACGAGCGCCGTTTCGTGGTGGAGGACGGCGCGCGCAAAGTTGGATTGGTGGAACTGGTGGAGATCGACTACATCCACCGCCGCGCCGAGTTCCAGATCATCATCCATCCGGAACACCAGGGCCGGGGCTACGCCAGCCAGGCTACCCGGCTGGCGATGCGCTACGCGTTCGCGGTGTTGAACCTGTACAAGCTGTACCTGATCGTCGACAAGGAAAACGCCAAGGCGATACACGTTTACCAGAAACTGGGCTTCCAGCCGGAAGGCGAGCTGATAGACGAATTTTTCGTCAATGGCCGCTATCGCAGCGCGCTGAGGATGTGCTTGTTCCAGCCGGCATTCCTGAACGCGGCCGCCGGGGGCTGATCGGGTCCGGCCTCGACCGGACCCCGCCGCGTCAGCGCGTCGGCAAGCTCCAGCTCTGATTGGCCGAGCCACTGCACTGCAGCAGGCTGACCGGCTGCCCGGAACGGTTGGCGCTCAGGCACAGGCCGCTCTTGGCGCTGCGTATCGCGCTGCCGCTGCGCGTCCAGGCGGATGTCCCGCTGCAGCTGCGGATATCCACGCCGCTGCCGTTCTCTTCCAGGCAGTAATTGTCCTTCAGCTGCAGCGAGCCATCCTTCGCATGCACCCAGGCCTGATTGCCGCCGCCGTGGCAGCCGTAGGCAATCGCCGCCGCGCCCTCGCTCGCGCCGCCGCTGGCGTCCAGGCACTGGCTGCCATTGGCGATCGGCCCTCGGGTGCTGTTGCCGATGCCGTTTTCCTGTTCGCTGCTCTGGCTGTAGGGCGTGACCTTGGAAAATGCCGGGCAGGCGTCGCTGACCGAGGTGCCGCTGATGCTGGCCGGCACCAGCCTGCCGGCGACGAAGCCGGACGGCACGCCGAATGTCGCCTTGCTATAGGGCTGCCCCAGGCAAGTGGCGCGGTTGCTGTTCCACTCGAAGTATTCGGCCCAGTTGACCATATTGTGCGGCGAGATCTTGCTCGCCGCGGTCTTGATGCTGCCCAGCTTGAACGACGCGCCGCTGGTCTGATCGGTGACGGTCACCCCCAGCCAGCCGCCGGCCTCGTAAGCGACGTGGAAGCGGTAGCTATGCCCCTGCGTCCAGTCCACGTGGATGCGGCAGCTGCGGCCGGTGCCTTCGCCGGAGAAAGTGGTGCAGTAACTGCCGGCGCTGCCCGCTTTCGCGTCGGTGGTGTCCCAGGCGGAAAACAGGAAGGTGCGCTTGCCGCCGCCATTGCTCTGCATGCCGGTATAAGCGCCGGACGTGCCGACCAGATCGAACTGGTTGGCCCAGTACACATTGGCGGAATAGCCTGGATCGCGGTCCACCTTGATGGTGAAATCAACGGCATCCATGCCAGCCGACGCCGCGGCGGGGAAGCGGTAGTTGGTATAAGTGCCCGGAGTCTTGCCCAGGGCATGTGCCAGAGGGGAAAGCGAAAGTAGCAACAGCAGGGGAAGCGTGGTTTTGGCGTGCATCGCGGTCATCCTTCATGAGATTGACGAAAAACACGCGCAAGCGATGCCACTCGCCTGCGCATGGCGATGGCTTTATGAATATCCAAAATAGAGTAATTGATCAATATGAATTAATTACAAATACCATTTAAATACCATGACGGTTTGTTTCGAATCACTCGTACGCCTAGCGTTTTCGCGCGCAGACGAAGTCACCCCACACCGGGCAGCCGGACTCGTCCCTGACCGGCATCCGCGTCCTTTCCAGCACCTCCCAACCTTCTTGCAGCAAACGGTCCAGATAACGGACATGGTGGCGGTAGCGGCCGCTGTGATGCAGCCGGAAATCGCCGGCCTCGCCATCGTCCAGGCTTTCGGTGCAGAACAGCAGCAGGCAGCCAGGCATCGCCCGCGCCGCCAACAGGATGAACAGCTCTTCCAGTTCGCCCAGGTAAGGCAGCGTGTCCATGCAGACGATCAGCTGGTAAGTCCCGCCCCCTGTCCGGAGAAAGTCACGCAGCTCCCGCTCATCCAGACTGTCGTATATTCCCTTGGCCCTGGCCTGCTCCAGCATGCCGGCGCTCAGGTCCACGCCATCGAGCCGGCTGGCGTAAGGGCGCGCCGCCTCGCCGACCAGCCCGGTGCCGCATCCCAGGTCCAGCGCGGGCAGCGAATGCGCCGCGATGCCCAGCCGGGACAGGCAAGCCGCCGTCCATTGCGGACCCTGATAACGCAAGCGCGCCAGATCCTGATCGAAGCTGGCCGCCGCGGCGTCGAAGGCGCTGCCGACGTATTCAGCGTCGCAGGAATCCGGCGCCTCTCCCCCACCGAACGCCGCCAGCATGTGCCGGGCCACCGGGCTGTCGCCCCTCTCCCGCAGCCATTCCTGAGCCAGCGCCCTCGCCTCCTCATGCCGCCCCAGCTCGCACAATGCCTGTCCCACCGCGATCGGCGCCATCGCCCCGGGCGGCTCGGCCAGCACGCCCAAGGCATTGCAGCGCCGGGCCTCGCCGTGGCGTCCCAGCCGCAGCAGCATGCCGGTCAGCAGATGGAAGGCATCCGGGCAATGCTGGTTCAGCGACACCGCATGGCACAAAGCCTGCTCGGCCTCGGCGTCCCGGCCGGCCCGCATCAGCTGCGCGCCCAGATTGGTCCAGTAGAAATAGCGGGGCGGGTCGAGCCGGACGGCTTCGCTCAATGCGCTCACCGCCTCTTGGTCCAGCCCCATCCGCGCGCGGGCCAGCCCCAGATTGAAATGCCACTCGGCATGGCCTCCATCCGCCGCCACCGCCCGCTCCAGCAAGGGCAGCGCTTCACCCGCGCGGTCGCGCTGCATCAGCAGGAAGCCCAGCCAATGCCTGGCGGCGGCGCCCTGAGCCTCATCGTCCAGCAGATCGCGGTAGGCTGATTCCGCCGCCTCCGCGTCGCCGGACAGGTGCAGCCGCTGCGCTCGCCGCAGGCGCTCGTCTTCAACCGTCATCTTCGCTTTCCCCGGCCGTCAAAACACAGGCAAAAACAAGGCCGGAGCGTTTCCGTCCCCGGCCTTTCATGATCCCTGCCGCTTTCGCCGCTCAGGATTTGTCCTTGTCCTCCGAACCCGGATAGCCCGGGAAACCGAATCCGCCGAACAGCTGCTTGGTCTGCTCCTGCATGCGGTTTTGCATCTCCAGGAACATGCCGGTGCTCTGCTCCATGTAGTTGGCCATCATGTTCTGGATGGCCGGCCCCTGCAGCTTCATGAACTCGCCCCACATCGTGGTGTTCAGCATCGCGTTGTCGCCATACATCGCGCGGGTCTGTTCCTGCATTTTTTGCTGCAGCTGCGAAAACAGCTGGAGGTTCTTCTCCAGGAAAGGCCCCATCATGCCCTGCATCGCCTGGCCGTAGTAGCGGATGAACTGAGTCAGCACCTCATAGCTGAACATCGGCATGCCGCCGTTTTCCTCTTCCAGAATGATCTGCAGCAACACGCTGCGGGTGATGTCTTCTTGAGTCTTGGCATCCACCACCTGGATGTCGACATTGTCCAGAACCAACTGTTTGACATCACCCAAAGTGATGTAGGAACTGGTGGCGGTATCGTACAGACGGCGGTTCGGGTACTTCTTGATGACCCGTTTCTCAACACTCATTTATCGCTCCTGGTTTATCTTCGTGGTGTTGTGCGCTGGCAATCTAACATAAATACAACAAACTAGAGCAAATCTTCTACCACCCCTTTGCCCCTTGTGCTACATTTACGCGTCATTGTGCGGCGCACAATACCACTTCAACGGAACACAGTCGGACCCCATTTTCCACGCAATGGAGGTTTTACACCATGTCCTACAACAACGAACAGCTGAACAAGCTTTCCCTGACCGGCCTCGAGTCCACCCTGCGCTTCGCCCAGATCGCGCTGGACAGCACGGAGCGCCTGGTCAAACTGCAACTGGAAGCGTCCAAGCAGTCGCTGGAAGACCATACCAAGGCGGCCAGGCAACTGACCGAATTCAAGGACTCCCAGGACGCGATCAACCACCTGAACAAGCTGGCCACCCAGTCCATCGACAAGCTCGTCAACCATTCGCGCGATCTGTACGAAGTGGTCTCCGGCACGCAAAGCGAGCTGAGCAAGCTGGTTGAGGAGAGCGTAGGCCTGTTCAACAAATCGCTGATCAGCTCGATCGAATCCGTGGCCAAGAACGCGCCCGCCGGCTCCGACGCCACGCTGAACGCGGTGAAAACCTCGGTAGCCGCCGCCGCCGCCGCGGTCAACACCTTCAGCAAGGCCGCCCAACAAGTGGCCGAATTCACCGACAGCAGCGTCAAGGCCGCCACCAGCGCCACCGCCGACGCGGTGAAGAACTCCTCCAAGCGCGGCGCCACCGTCTGAGGCCCGAGGGGCAGCGCCCTTCGCCGCAACCCCGCCCTCACGGCGGGGTTTTCGCATTAACGGATGCGCGCCCCACGCTGCGGCGGTACAATCCCGTTTTACCAGATTGAGCAAGCACGACAGGTTCCCCCGCATGAAAATCAGCAGCAACTTCGACGCCGGCAGCATCGAGATCGTCTCCGCCGACAGCCTTGAAGACATCCAACTGCGCATCCGCCGCGACAACGCGGCCGACTTCGCTCAGTGGTTCTACTTCCGCGTGCAAGGTGCTGCCTATCAACACTGCACCTTCCGCTTCCTCAACGCCGCCGAATGCGCTTACCCGCAGGGCTGGGTGGACTACCAGGCGATGGCCTCCTACGACCGCGTCAACTGGTTCCGCGTGCCCACCCACTACGAAGACGGCGTGATGGTGATCGAACACGTGCCGCTGTCGGGCAGCATCTACTACGCCTACTTCGAGCCCTACACCTACGACCAGCACCTGAACCTGATCGGCCAGGCCCAAGGCTCCGGCCTGTGCCAAGTATCCGACCTAGGCTCCACCGTGCAGGACCGCGACATGAACCTGCTGACCATCGGCCACGAGGTGGAGTCGGACCTGAAGATCTGGATCACCGCGCGCCAGCATCCGGGCGAAACCATGGCGGAATGGTTTGTCGAGGGCTTCCTCAACCGCCTGCTCGATCCGCAGGATCCCACCAGCCGCGCGCTGCTGGACCGCGCCACTTTCTACGTGGTGCCGAACATGAATCCGGACGGCTCGGTGCTGGGCAATCTGCGCACCAACGCCGCCGGCGCCAACCTGAACCGCGAGTGGGCGAACCCCAGCGCGGAAACCAGCCCGGAAGTGCTGGTGGTGCGCCAGAAAATGCTGGAAACCGGCGTAGATCTGTTCCTAGACATCCACGGCGACGAAAACATTCCTTATGTATTCCTGGCCGGCACCGAAGGCGTGCCGTCGTGGAATGCCAAACTGGAAAAGCTCGCGGACAGCTTCCGCCACCATTTCCTGCTGGCCAGCCCCGATTTCCAGACCGAGCACGGCTACCCGCGCAACGAAGCCGGCAAAGCCAATATGAGCATCGCCACCAACTGGGTATGCGAACAGTTCGGCTGCCTCGCCTTCACGCTGGAAATGCCGTTCAAGGACAATCACAACCTGCCCGACGACGACTTCGGCTGGAACGGCCAGCGCAGCCTGCGCCTGGGCGAATCCGCTCTCAGCCCGATCTACGCGGTGCTGAATAATCTGGCGCGCGGCGAGTAATCCGCGTTCCAAATGAAAAAGCCGGCAATCGCCGGCTTTTTTCATGTCCCGCTCACATCGCCACGGGCAGCTTGTCCAGCGCCTTCACCAGCTCCACCTCGGCCATGCACCAATCGCTGCCTTTTTCCAGCACCTTGCCCAGCGCGATCTGGAAATGCTTGCCCCGGGCAGTCATGTAGAACTGCTTGCCCAGCATGTACAGCGACAGGGGCAAGATCAACGCGTTGACCACCTTGCCGGCGCGCCGATAAGGCATGAACAGGCTGATATGGCCGGCCAGCCAGACCTGGTCCGGCGGCAGCGTGGGATCGATCAGGCGGGCATCGGTCGGCCGCAGCGACGCCGCCAGCGGCCGCGTGCTGAGCGTTTCCACCCCCAGATAGATGCGCTCCCGGCCGGTGCGCTTGACGCGGCGGATGATGCCCAGGCTCCACCCCTCCTGCTCCGGCTCGCGAAAGCCGATCAAGCTGCCCAGGCTGACCCACTCGTTTCCCATCACATCCAGCGACACGCCCAAGCCCGTCTGGCTGACATTCTCCAGCGACCAGCGCTGAAACTCCTGCGGCAACCCCGCTTCCGCGGTCTCTCCAGACAACGACAGCGAACTGGTGGCGGGCGACGGCGACAGCGTCTTGTCCCGCTTGCGGCTGGTGACGAAGCCATAGATGCGGATATTCGCCGCATCCTCGTAGCTATCCTTGTCCACGCCTCGCTGGCCTTGCATCTGCTCCTCGTCCGGCCTGCGAATCAGCTTGTGCAGCAGATGCAGGCGATGCGCGACCTCCACCTGCCGGTCGCTGACCGCCACCCGTTCCGCGCGCTCGAACAGCACCGGCTTGGCCGCCCACTCCCGGGTCAAGATGCGCAGCAACGACGCGTCGATGCCGGGCTCGATCAGGCGTTTCAATTCGGCCGGAATTCGGCTCGCCTCCATCACGATCGCCCAGCCATGCAGAATTTCCACCAACTCGGCCGTATTCCAGTAACGCGCCCATTCGCCAGCCTCCCCTTTCACCCGCGCGGCGGGCTTGGGCTCGGCCAAAGACACGCAGAAACTGGCGTCGGCGAAATAAGACTTGCTGATTGTCATGCGATTGCTGAGCAAGGCCAGCAACTCATAGGAGAAATTCACTTGCCGGGCGTTGAGATTGCCATTGCTCAGCACCGACATCATATGCAATGCCAGATACTGATCCTGGACCGTGGTCGCGCCGTTCTTCTCGCCAAAAAGAAATACCGGCCGGCTATCCCAGCCGCGCTGCTCGGCGAATCGATACAGCTGATTGACATTCAGCCAGAATACTTCGTCTGGCTGGTAATTTCTCACATACTGCCACTTGGCATACTCGGCAAGGTAATAAAACATCCGCGCCAGCACCAAAGGCAAATGCTCTTGCACCCTTACGCCATTAGGATTATCGGACTCGACAGGCAATGCATATTGGTAAAAATCAGTAAACTGCTTGCCGTAATTCAGGATTTGCGCGCGCAGCTGCGCTTCCAGCACCTTGGGCATGCGGGCATTCATCAGATATTGCACGCACAGGGTATCGTGCAACGGCTGCGTTTCCTGATTCAACGCCAGCACCGCCTCAAGCTGGTCTGCTGATAATTCCAAAGAAGGCGAGTTCAAGCCCGCCAGCAACTCGGCAACCTTGTCGTGCGCGCCGGCGCCGAACTCCTGTTTCAGCTTTTCCGCATAGGCTTTCGCCGATGATGCGTTGGCCAAGGGATCCTGCTTGCCCTTGGATCCCCTTGCGAAGAAATCCAGCATGCTCTTGTCCAGTATCGTTAGGCCCCCGAGCCGAGCGGTGTTCCGCCTGCGCAGGCTGCCATCACTATTTATAGCAAGCAGCGACGCTCGCTGCTGCCGGGCAAGAAAACCATTAGAAAAAAAAAGCGCCGACTCGGCGCTTTCTTTATATGAATCCAAACTTAGATAGCCAGGGCTTCCAGCTTTTTGCCGCTGTCGATCCAAGCCTGCACCCAAGCCGGTTTGCGGCCGCGGCCAGTCCAAGTCAGGTTGCTGTCGCTGGGGTGGCGATACTTGGCTTCCACCGGCTTGCGCACCGCCACGGCCTTGCTCAGCACGTCTTCCACGCTCAAGCCATAGGCGCGGGCCAGTTCGATAATCTGCTTTTTGGCCTTGGATTTTTCTTCCACTTCGCGACGCTTGATTTCGTTTTCTACGTCAGCCTTCAGTGCGACCAGCGCGGTGAATTCCAGCTTGGACAGATCCATGACATGTTCCCTTGATTATTGGTTTAACGATTTACAGGATGTAATGTAGCCAATCGAAATGGCGCAAGTCAAGGATTAAAAAGAAAATGGATTACCCATTATTCTGTCACGGATTCGATTGCATATGGCAATTCCAGCCGATGCAGCGCAATAGTATGTTCCTCATCGGCAAATATGCCAGCTTCCCAGGTCTGAGATTGCGCCACGGCCAAGCCCAGATAAGCGGAATCGTTCAACTGACATACAGCTGCCAGCATGCCTATCGACTGATCCGGCAATTGCGGACTATAAAGCTTGGCCCCAACCGACAAAGCGGTATCAAATGACACCTTGAACATCCTGCGCTTCATCTTGCCCAGATACTGGCTGCGCGCGACAATTTCCTGGCCTGGATAGCACCCCTTCTTGAAGTTGACCGCGCCAATCAATTCCATATTCGCCATTTGCGGCACAAACTGTTCCTGTGTCGCCTGCACCACCCAAGCGATTCCAGCCTGAATATCCCGCAATGCCCATGCTTGCGCCAGCGCCGCCTGCAAACCTTCCGCGCGCGCGATGTCCTCGCCGATGCCGCAGCCGTCTTTCAACGCCAGCAAATAGCCGCCATTCGGCAAAGCTACCAGCGCGGCTTCAGACTGGGCTTCAACCTGCATTTTTTCCAGCGACGCCAGGCCAGGGAAATGTTTTTGCAACTCGCTCCTGGCCAAAATGCCGGACAGCCCCAATAACGACCAATCTCGATCCAGCGTCACCTTCACCTTGGAACGCAACACAAACATGGCGAGTCTTTTGGCAACGGCCTCGGCGATATCCGCGGAAACCATCAGGCAATAAGCGCCCTCATGCCGCCAGATCAGAAAACTGGCCAGCATGCGTCCCTTGGCGGTGGAATAGGTGCTGTACTGCGCGCAGCCCGCCGTCACTTCGCGAATATCATTCGACAACTGTCCCTGCAGAAACGCGGCGGCATCCTCGCCCTCCACCCGGATCAACACAAAGTTTTCCAGCGGGGCCAATACCGATCCATTTTCCAAGGCGGCCACCTGCTCCAGATGGGATGCCAGCGGCGCTTGTCCGTTTTCACCGCGGACCACGCCCTTTTGTCTCAACCATTCATCCCAGAATGCATTCATGTTCCGTTGACTCCGCATTGATTTTCGATAGTTGATCTTACCGCCAACGGCCATCCCGTCGCCAGCGGCGCCGGACATGACCAGTGAAATACCATTGCATAACAAACACCTAAGTTACCCTTCTCCAGCCCGCACATCCGCCGCCGTATTTTTTACCGCGGCAGGCATTGACAAGGCTGTCGGGCTCCGTATATAGTTCGCCCTCACTCAATTCCCTGATAGCTCAGTTGGTAGAGCGACGGACTGTTAATCCGCAGGTCGCAGGTTCGAGCCCTGCTCGGGGAGCCACCGCTTCTGTGGCTGAAATTTGAGTGTGTTTGTTCCCTGATAGCTCAGTTGGTAGAGCGACGGACTGTTAATCCGCAGGTCGCAGGTTCGAGCCCTGCTCGGGGAGCCACACCGCCTTGGGCGCCCAATTCAAAGTTTTGTTCCCTGATAGCTCAGTCGGTAGAGCGACGGACTGTTAATCCGCAGGTCGCAGGTTCGAGCCCTGCTCGGGGAGCCAGAATACGACAAGCCGCAGCTCACGCTGCGGCTTTTTCGTTTCGCGTTTCCCTTTTACAATCGTCTCCATCCACTGGAGAAACGATGCTCAACAAACCCATACCGCTCGCCAGCGGCGCCATCCTGCTGTGGGCCTCCCTCGCCACGCTGGGCGCGCTCACCCGAAACCTGCCACCCTTTCTCGTCGTAGGCGTCAGCCTCTGCGTCGGCAGCCTGCTCTCCATTCACCGCATCCGCGAGTGGCGCGTGCCGCCGCTGACGCTGCTGGCCGGCGTCTACGGCTTGTTCGGCTACCACTTCCTGCTTTTTTTCGCCTTCAAGCTAGCCCCCGCTCTAGAAGCCAATTTGCTCAACTATCTATGGCCGCTGCTCATCGTGATGCTGTCCCCATTGCTGCGGCCAGGCACACGCCTGACCCGCCGGCACGTCATCGGCGGCATGCTGGGCTTCATCGGCGCGGGCCTCATCGTCAGCGGCGGCAAGCTGGCGCTATCTCAACAGTACCTGCCGGGCTATCTGCTGGCGATAGCCGCCGCCGTGGTCTGGTCGACCTTCAGCCTGCTTCTGAGCCGCCTGCCCGCCTTCTCCGGCAGCGCGATGGGCAGCTTCTGTCTGGCCTCCGGCCTGCTGTCTCTGCTGTGCCATGCGCTGTTCGAGCCTGCGGCGCAACCCAGCGCCGAACAATGGATGATGCTGGTCCTGCTGGGCCTCGGCCCGATGGGAGGCGCTTTCTTCCTGTGGGAACGCGCGCTCAGACTGGGCGATCCCCGACAAATCGGCTCGCTCTCCTACGCCACCCCGCTGCTATCCACCCTGCTGCTCACCGCTAGCGGCCAGGGCAAGCTCAATCCGCTGGCGGTAGTCGCCATTCTGCTGATTCTGGGCGGAGCCCTGCTGGGCACACTGCCGGAGCGGCAGACTCCCCAAGTCCAGCCCCAGTAGTTTTGCCACAAACATGCATGAACAGTTAAAATAATCGCTATCAAATAAAGGAAAAGCCATGTCCGTCCTGAAGGAATTCAAAGAATTCGCCGTCAAAGGCAATGTGATCGATCTCGCGGTCGGCGTCGTCATCGGCGGCGCATTCGGCTCCATCGTCAAATCGCTGGTAGACGATGTGATCATGCCGCCCATCGGCCTGCTGATCGGCAATGTCGACTTCTCCAACCTGTTCTTCGTGTTGAAGGATGGTGCCAAACAAGCGGGGCCCTATGTTTCCGTCGCCGCCGCCAAGCAGGCCGGCGCCACCACGCTGAACCTGGGATTGTTCATCAACTCGCTGGTCAGCTTCACCATCGTCGCCTTCGCCATCTTCATGCTGGTCAAGGCCATCAACCGACTGAAGCGCGAAGAAGCCGCGCCCGCCCCTGCCGCGCCCGCCACCAAGGAATGCCGCTACTGTCTGTCCGCCATCCCGGAAAAAGCCACCCGCTGCCCCTGCTGCACTTCTCAGTTGGACTAGAAGCGCAGCCGGCCGCGGCGTCGACATCGGCGCCGCGCTTGCCCGCGCCGGACGATTCCCCTACAATCGCTTCCGTTCTGGGGGAGTAGCCTCGGCGCGCGACAGCGCCGGCACCGGTCAACATACTTGGCATTCGCCATGGCCGCTGCGACGATCTTCCGTTTGGCAAGACCCATGACATGTTTGCGCACAGCGGGGCCGCGGCGCAGGCTTGTCATGGCGTGTCCGCGGCCCCTGGAGTTCCCATGCAAGCCTTCATGATTTCCACCGGCGTGGTGGCCTTGGCCGAGATCGGCGACAAGACCCAACTGCTGGCCCTGCTGCTCGCCTCCCGCTTCAAGAAGCCCGTTCCCATCATCCTCGGCATTTTCGTGTCGACGCTGGTCAACCATTTCGCCGCCGCCGCCGTCGGCCAATGGCTGATGAACCAGGTAGGGCCTGACCTCATGCGCTGGGGCCTGGGCCTGTCCTTCGTCGCCATGTCGGTATGGATGCTGATACCCGACAAGCTGGATGAAACCGACGCGCTGCGCGAACGCTTCGGCATTTTCGGCACCACCGTGATCGCCTTCTTCATCGCCGAGATGGGCGACAAGACCCAGATCGCCACCGTGGCGCTGTCGGCGCGCTTCCCCGAACAGCTCTACATGGTGGTGGCCGGCACCACCTTGGGCATGATGATCGCCAATGTTCCGGCGGTGCTGCTGGGCGAGGTGGCCGCCAAGAAACTGCCGCAAAAGTTGATGCATGCCATCGCCGCCGTGCTGTTCATCGGCCTGGGCATCGCCACGCTGATGACACCGTTGTCGCTATAATCGCAGACACGAAAAAGGGAGGCCTCAGCCTCCCTTTTCTCATTCCGCGCTCACTCCTGCGTCAACAAGGCGTGGGGATCGAAACCCACCCGCAAGGCGCCCCAGTGCCGTCCGCGCAACTCCAAAGGCAGCACCACCTCGGACAGCACCTCGCCTGTGTCGCGGCTATATGTCTGCAACAGGAAGGGCTGCACATTGCGCGCCGCGCGCAAGCCGGCCGCGTCGTTAAAGATGCGCTTGTCGCGGCTCTCGACCAGATCCTTGGCCGGATCGCCGCTGGGCGGCTTGCTGTACCAGCTGTTATGGGTCGGCGCATAGCCGTTGCCATCCACCGCCACGCAGAACTTGCCGCCCGGAATCTGCCCCACCACGCCGTCCAGCATCGGCTGCAGAAGCTTTTCCAGCTTGGCGTCGTAAGCGGTGCGGTATTTTGCCGGCGCGGTGCCGGCAATCTGCTGGTAACGCTGATCGAACAGGTCCAGGCCGCTCTGCTGCGCCTGCTGCAACAAGCCCTGCACCTGATCGCGGACGCTCCGGGCCCGATTCACCGCCTGATCGAAAGCGCCGTCGCCGATGACGAACTTGGAAACCAGCTCCTGCACCTGCTCCGCCGCCACCGTCAGCTCGGTCGCCGCTTTTTCGGTCTGCCCCAGACGGCCGCTCACCAACTGTCCCAGCTGGTGGATTTCTGCCACATTCAGATTGACCTGCTGGTTGCTGTCGGCGAAACCATGCATGGTGGAGGCGATCTGGCTCAGGCTGCTGGATGTCGCCTCGAAATCGCCCATCATCTTGCTGAAGTGCTCGGACGCGCGCGAGATCACGTCGCGCGCCTGATTGGTATCGGCGGTGATGGCCTCGGTTTCCTGCTGGGTATTCGCCACCAGACCCAGCATGCCGTCGATATTGCGCGAAATCTCGTCGGTGGCGGTCTTCACCCGCTCCGCCAGCTTGCGCACCTCGTCCGCCACCACCGCGAAGCCACGGCCGCTCTCGCCTGCGCGCGCCGCTTCGATGGCGGCATTCAACGCCAGCAGATTGGTCTGCTCGGACACGTCCTTGATCAGATCGACAATGGTCTTGATGCTGGCCGAACGCTGGCTCAGATCCTCCACTGTGTGGTTGAAATGGCCGACCTTGCGACTGATGTCGTGAATGCTATCCGTCACCAGACGCAACTCCTGGTAAGAGTCGCGCGCCACTTTCAGGTTCTCGGCGGTGGTGGCGGAGATGGCCTCCGTCTGCTCGGTGACCAGCCCCGCGCCGCGCGTCGAATCGTCGCTGGCCTGCCTCACCTGCTTGGCCAGATCGTCCTGCTGGCGGGCGCTGCCCAGCGACTCGGTGACATTGCGCCGCGTCACCGCGGAATCCATCGCGATGCGCACCGTCATCAGCCTCACCTTGCTGATGATTTCCCGCATTTTCAGCAAGAAGCGGTTGTAAGACAGCGACAGCTCGCGGATCTCGTCATAGGTGATGGTGGGAATCTCGCGCGACAGGTCGCCAGCGCCGGCGCCGATCTCGTTGAAGATCTGGATGATCATGCGCAACGGCCGCACGATCAGGTAGCGCAGATACCAGACCATGAAAGCGATGAAGACGAAACTCAAGGCCCACAGCCCCAGCGTCCAGTAGAGCGCGCTGTCTATGCTGGCCTCGACCCCTGCCATGATCTGCGGCGACACCCCAGCTCCGCGCAGGCTGTCGCGAATGTCGGACAAGGCATGGTAGCTGTAGGCCACCATCAGCAGCTGGAACAGGCTGATGAAGAAAAAACTGCACAACTTCTTGCCAAGCGTGTTCCAGAACGTCTTTTCCGAAAACGTGTACAAGCGCCAAAACCACTCCATTTGCTCTCCTCTTGCCGGCTGTGCCGCCGCTATTTTTTATTAGGACGTTATTTTTTCCGATGCGCGCCGCAATTGCCAGCCGATTCTCATCCGGAAATTTGACTCAGATCAAACCCTCGCCGCCGCCACACCATCCAGCGCTCGCTATCGCGGAAAACCGCGACGCTCGGCCCCAGCGCCTCATCCGCCTCCAGCTCGAACCACAGCGACAACAGCTCGGCCAGGGACTCGGCATCGATGCCGAACGGCGGCCCCCGCTCGGCGTCGGCTATGAAAAACACCCCGGCCAGCACCCCGCCGGAACGGATCAGCGCCGCGACTCGATCAGCATATTGCTTTCGCATGCGCACAGGCAAGGCGCACAAAAAAGCCCGCTCGAACACGCAGTCGAAAACGGGCAATTCTTGCAGGAAAAAATCGGCGAGCAATAATCGGCCAGCGGCTTCCGGCCACTGCCTGGCGGCCAGCTCGACCGCGGCCTCGCTGAAATCCACCGCCAGCACCTCATGCCCCATGCCCAGCAAGGGCGGCATGTCCGCCGCGCTGCCGCAGCCCGGCATCAATACCCGCCACGGCGGCTGCGCGGCGAAAAACTCGCGCGCGGGCGGCGGCAATCGCCCGCCCTCCCAAGGCATCACGCCTTCACGGTAACGCTGCTCCCAGAAATCCGCCTTGGAACTGTCCGCCATATCATCCTTTCGAATCACTTATCCAGCAGCCATGCCGCCGCCCGCTCCAGCGACAAGCCCGCGCAATCGCATGCGTCTTCGCGCGCCAAAGCGGCGTCGCGCCAGCGCAAGCAGCCCGCCTCATCCACTCGATAATGCCCGCCAGCGGGCAAGCGCCCCCACTCGGCGCCATCCAGCTCATCCAACTCCAGCAGCGCGCCGCAAGCCGCCGCCAGCTGGAGCAGGCGCAGGCGCGCCGGCAGACGCAGCCATACCGCCTCCCGCTCATCGGCCGACATGAAGCACCACTGGCTCACTTCGGCGAAGGTGCGCGCGCAACCGCGGCAAACGTTGTCGCCCAGCGCGGTGGAACACAGGGCGATGCAGGGGGAATCGGGACGGGTAATGCTCATTCGGATGCTCGGCTCGGAAAAACAATGACTTGAAAACGGTCTATCACTCGCGACAAAACCAAAACGAGTATATCAGCAACAGAAGGACAAACTGGCATCGGATAAAACCGATAATAGGAAGGAGAAATAAAATCGCGCCGCGAATAGAAGTCGGGAGATGAAAACAAAAAAGCCAGCTTGCGCTGGCTTTTTAGTTTGATGCTGCTTTAGGCTCTATTGGTCGGGGTGAGAAGATTCGAACTTCCGACCCCCTGCACCCCATGCAGGTGCGCTACCAGGCTGCGCTACACCCCGACTCAAGAGAAACATAGTGTAACTGATTTATTATTTTTTGCCAATACCCGAATCCAACCATTCAAGGATGGATTCCAATTCGGCGCGCACTTCCTGCGCGGTAACCGGACGTTCGCTATCATCGCCCATTCCCAGCCGCTGGCGAGCGCCCTGAATGGTAAAGCCGTCGTCGTACAGCAATTCGCGAATGCGGCGCACCAGCAAAACTTCGTGATGCTGGTAATAACGGCGATTGCCGCGCCGTTTCACCTGGCGCAACTGGGAAAACTCCTGCTCCCAATAACGCAGCACATGCGGCTTCACCCCAGCGAGTTCGCCGACTTCGCTGATGGTGAAGTAACGCTTGGACGGAATCGACGGCAGATCAGCCTTGCTTGTTAGCATGGTATTGCTCAACCATTCCCTTGAGTTTCTGGCTTGCGTGGAACGTTACCACACGGCGGGCGGTGATGGGAATCTCTTCCCCGGTCTTGGGATTGCGGCCCGGACGCTGCGGCTTGTCGCGCAACTGGAAGTTGCCGAAACCCGACAGCTTAACCGAATCCCCAGACTCCAGCGCCAGCCGGATCTCTTCGAAAAACGACTCGACCATGTCCTTGGCTTCGCGTTTGTTCAGACCAACCTGGTCAAACAGCAAATCGGCCAGTTCAGCCTTCGTCAAAGTCATGACATTCCCCTCAAACTTCTAAACCACAATCGACGGGCGGACCCATTGGGATCCGCCCGCCCACATCTTGATCACACGCGCAGTTGCGCGCCCAGTTCCGACACCGCGTTCAGCAGGGCCTGCATAGCCGGCTCCACGTCCTCGTCGGTCAGGGTTCGGCTATTGTCCTGCATCAGCACGCTAAAGGCCAGACTCTTCTTGCCTTCGGCGACGCCCTTGCCGCGATAAACGTCGAACAAGGCGATATCGGTGACGATCTCAGCGCGTTTGGCATCGAATGCAGACAGCAGCTGCGCCACAGTCACCGCCTCGTCCACCAGCAGCGCCAGATCGCGGCGCACCGGCTGGAACTTGCTGACCGGCTGCGCCTTGATTCGGCTGCGCGCGGTAGCCGCCGCCAGATCCAGCTCAAACAGGACCGGAGCGTTGACCAGATCATAGGCCTGCACCCACTGCGGATGCAGCTCGCCGATCACGCCGACCGCCTTGCCGTCCACCAGCACCTCAGCGCAGCGGCCGGGATGGAAGGCCGGATGAGCCGCCTTGCGGTACTCGGCCTTGACCGGATGCAGCAAGGCTTCGACATCGGCCTTGGCATCAAAGAAATCGACGCGCTCGCCCTTGGCGCCCCATTGCTCGGACAGACGCGGGCCCCAGGCCAGGCCGGACACTCGTTCCGGCTGGTCGAAACCGTCCGCGCCGCGCAGGAACACGCGCGCCACCTCGAACAGCCGCACGCGCGGCTGCTTGCGGTTGATGTTGCCAGCCAGCACGTCGACCAGGCCGCCGATCAGCGTCGAGCGCATCACGCTCATCTGGCTGGCGATCGGGTTCTGCAGGCGGATCGCATTGTCGTTGCCGGCGAAATCGCGCTCCCAGCGCTCGTCGACAAAGGCGTAGCTGACCACTTCCTGGTAGTCACGGCCGGCCAGCAGGTGGCGCAGCTGATCCACCGGACGCTTCTCTTCCGGCTGCGCCAGCATGCGCATGCCGGAGCGCGGCGCGTCAGACGGGATGCTGTTGTAGCCGTAAACACGGGCCACCTCTTCGATCAGATCTTCCTCGATCTCGATATCGAAGCGGAACGACGGCGCCTGCACGGTGAAGATTTCGTTTTCCAGCGAGTGGGCCAGACCCAGGCGGGACAGGATGTCGCCAATCTGCTCGGCGGACAGCGCCACGCCCAACACCTTGGCCACGCGCGCCACGCGCAGCTTGACGGACAGGCGCTTCGGCAGCTCGGCCACTTCCTCGACCACCGGGCCGGCTTCGCCGCCGCAGATGTCCAACACCAGGCGGGTGGCGCGCTCGATCGCTTCGCGCTGCAGCGCGAAATCGACGCCGCGCTCGTAGCGGTAGGATGAATCTGAACCAAAGCCCAGCTCGCGCGCCTTGCCGGCGATCGCTTCCGGCGCGAAGAACGCGGATTCCAGGAAGATGTCGCGGCTTGCGGTGGTGACGCCGCTGTGCTCGCCGCCCATGATGCCGCCCATGGCCAGCGGCTTGGCGTCATCGGCGATCACCAGATGCTTGGTTTGCAGCTCGACCGTTTTTTCGTTCAGGCACAGCAGGCTCTCGCCGGCGCGGGCCTGGCGTACGGTGATGCCGCCTTCGATCTTGGCCAGATCGAAAGCGTGCATCGGCTGGCCCTGCTCCAGCAGGATGTAATTGGTGATGTCGACGATGGCGGAGATCGAGCGCAGGCCGGAACGCTCCAGGCGCTGGCGCATCCAGGCCGGCGTGGCCGCGGCGGCGTTGACGCCCTTAACCACGCGGCCCAGATAGCGGCCGCAAGCCTCGCGCGACTCGATCTTCACCGGACGAACGTCGTCGATGGACGGCGCCACCGGCTCGATGGCCACAGGCTTCAACTCGGCGCCGGTCAGCGCCGCCACTTCGCGGGCGATGCCGCGGATCGACAGGCCATCGGCGCGGTTCGGGGTGATCTTCAGCGTGAACAGCTGGTCGTCCAGGCCCAGGTAATCGCGGATGCTCTGGCCAATCGGCGCGTCGGCCGGCAGCAGCATCAGGCCATCCACGTCTTCCGGCACGCCCAGCTCCTTGCCGGAGCACAGCATGCCGTTGGATTCCACGCCGCGCATCTTGGTCGGCTTGATCTTGAAGTCGCCGGGCAGCACCGCGCCCGGCAGCGCGCAGGGAATGCGCACGCCAACGGCGACGTTGGGCGCGCCGCAGACGATCTGGATCAGTTCGCCAGTGCCGACGTCGACCTTGGTCACGCGCAGTCGGTCGGCGTTCTCATGCTTGACGCACTCCTTCACCTCGGCAATCACCACGCCGCAGAAAGCCGGCGCGGCGGCGACGGTTTCTTCCACTTCCAGGCCAGCCATGGTCAGCAGGTCGGACAATTGTTCGGTATTCAGCGCCGGATTGACCCAGCTTCTCAGCCATTGTTCGGAAAATTGCATAGTCGGCTCCGTGCGCGATCAGTTGAATTGCTTCAGGAAGTTGAGATCGTTCTCGAAGAACAGGCGCAGGTCGTTGACGCCGTAGCGCAGCATGGCGAAACGGTCGAGGCCGATGCCGAAGGCGAAGCCGGTGTACTTTTCCGGGTCGATATTGGCGATGCTCAGCACTTTCGGGTGCACCATGCCGCAACCGCCAACTTCCAGCCATTTGCCCTGCTCGTCCAGCACGTCGATTTCGGCCGAAGTTTCGGTGAACGGGAAGAAGGACGGGCGGAAACGCACCTGCAGGTCGTCGCGCTCAAAGAAACGGCGCAGGAAGTCGGTGACCACTGCCTTGAGATCGGCGAAGGACACGCCCTCGTCCACCCACAGGCCTTCCATCTGGTGGAACATCGGCGAATGGGTGGCGTCGGAGTCGACGCGGTACACACGGCCCGGCGCGACGATCTTGATCGGCGGCTGGTGGCTTTCCATGAAGCGCGCCTGGATCGGGCTAGTATGGGTGCGCAGCACATCGCCGTTTTCAACGTAGAAGGTGTCCTGCATCGCGCGGGCCGGATGGTTTTCTGGAATGTTCAGCGCCTGGAAGTTGTAGAAATCGCTCTCGACTTCCGGGCCGTCGGCCACTTCGAAGCCCATGGTGCGAAACAGGCCGGCGATGCGCTCCAGCGTCAGCGCCACCGGATGCAGGCCGCCGCCGGCCGAGCCGCGGCCCGGCAGCGTGACGTCCAGCGCCTCGGCGGCCAGCTGGGCTTCCAGCTTGGCGGCGTTGAGCTGGTCGCGCTTGTCGTTGTGCGCGGCTTCGAACGCTTGCTTGGCTTGATTGATGGTGGCGCCGGCGGCCTTGCGCTCTTCCGGCGCCAGCTTGCCCAGCTGCTTGAGGAGCTCGGTCAGCTCGCCGCTCTTGCCAAGGAAGCGCGCCTTGACCTGCTCGAGCTCGATCAGATCGGCCGCGGCGGCGACTGCCGCCTGGCCTGCTTGGAGAATCGCGTCAACGTTGTTCATCGTGTCCCACACCGTATGCGAATAGAAGGCTGATCACACCGGGCATGGAGCATACCCGCTCTGATCAGCGCTCTGGAAAGGGCGGCCGGAAGAAAAAAAGGGAGGCAAATGCTTGCCTCCCTTCAGATCCGTCCCGGCGATTAAGCAGCGAGGCTTGCTTTCGCCTTTTCGACGATCTGCGCAAAAGCCGGCTTGTCGAACACGGCCAGATCGGCCAGGACCTTGCGGTCGATTTCGATAGCGGCTTTCTTCAGGCCGTTCATGAACTTGCTGTACGGCAGGCCGTTTTCACGGGAAGCTGCGTTGATACGGGCAATCCACAGTTGACGGAACTGACGCTTTTTCTGACGACGGTCGCGGTAGGCGTATTGACCCGCCTTCATCACCGCCTGTTTGGCGATGCGATAGACGTTCTTCCGGCGGCCGCGATAGCCTTTCGCCAGGGCGAGGATTTTCTTGTGACGAGCACGTGCGGTTACACCGCGTTTTACGCGTGGCATATTTCAGGTCTCCTTAAGCGTAGGGCATCATGGCGCGAACAGAGGCCACATTGGTCGCGTCCACCATGGAGGTGCCGCGCAATTGGCGCTTGTTCTTGGTGGTCTTCTTGGTCAGGATGTGACGCTTGAAGGCGTGTGCACGCTTGAAACCACCGCCACCCAGTACTTTGAGACGCTTCTTCGCGCTCGACTTGGTCTTCATTTTCGGCATGGAAATGCTCCTGCTGAATTTTGTTTAGATTAGACACAGGGTGGCCCGAAGGCTCTTGAAACCGCTGCGTCACGCTTTTGAGCAGATCGTTGCCGACCTACAAAATCAACACGGCAGAGCGCACTCTGCCGTGTCGAAAAATGATTATACCGATTATTTCTTCTTCGGCGCAATCATCATGACCATCTGACGGCCTTCCAGTCGCGGGAACTGTTCCACAGTGCCCACTTCCGCCAGATCGGCTTCCACGCGCTTGAGCAGCGCGAGGCCGATATCCTGGTGTGCCATCTCACGACCGCGGAAGCGCAGGGTGACCTTGGCCTTATCGCCTTCAGTCAGGAAACGGACCAGGTTGCGCAACTTGACGTTGTAGTCGCCATCGTCGGTGCCCGGACGGAACTTGATTTCCTTGATCTGAACCTGCTTCTGCTTCTGCTTGGCTTCGTGACGCTTCTTGGACATCTCGTACTTGTACTTGCCGTAGTCCATCAGCTTGCACACCGGGGGCTGAGCGGTCGGGGAAATCTCCACCAGATCCACATCACCCTCTTCGGCCAGAGCCATCGCTTCACGCAGACTGACGATGCCAATCTGCTCACCTTCCTTACCTACCAGACGGATCTCACGAGCGGTAATCTCGCCGTTGATCCGTGCTTCGCGTTCCTGAGCTATAGCTGAAATCTCCTAATAAATGATAAGTATGCCGCCGCCGGATCAGGCCCCAGGCATCTCAGCCTTGAGGCGCGCGATGAACGCATCCAGCGTGAGCTGGCCCAGATCTTCGCCCCGGGCGCGCACGGCAACCAAACCGCCTGCCTTTTCCTTGTCGCCGATCACGATCTGATACGGCAACTTCTGCAGGCTGTGTTCGCGAATTTTATAGCCGATCTTCTCGTTTCTCAAGTCAAGCGCGACTCGGAATCCTTGTTTCTCAAGAGATTTGGCCACTTCGCCGGCATAATCCGCCTGCGCTTCGGTGATATTCATCACCACCATCTGCACTGGCGCCAGCCACAGCGGGAAAGCGCCGGCATGGTTTTCGATCAAAATCCCGAGGAAACGCTCCAGCGATCCCAGCGCCGCGCGGTGCAGCATTACCGGGCGCTTGCGGCTGTTGTCGTCAGCCACGTACTCGGCATCCAGGCGCTCCGGCAGCATGAAATCGAGCTGCAGCGTGCCGCACTGCCAGGAACGGCCCAACGCGTCCTTGATGTGATATTCGATCTTCGGACCGTAGAAGGCCCCCTCGCCCGGCAGCTCTTCCCACTCCACGCCGCAGGCGCGCAGCGCTTCGCGCATGCCTTCCTCGGCCTTGTCCCAGGTGGACTCCTCGCCGATGCGCTTTTCCGGACGCAGCGCCAGCTTGATCGACACCTTGTCGAAGCCGAAGCGGTCGTACACTTCCATCACCAGGCGGTGGAAATCCTTGGCCTCCTGGTTGATTTGATCTTCGGTACAGAAGATGTGGCCATCATCCTGCACGAAACCGCGCACGCGCATGATGCCATGCAGCGCGCCGGACGGCTCGTTGCGGTGGCAGGAGCCGAACTCGGCATAGCGCAGCGGCAGGTCGCGGTACGAGCGCAGGCCGCTGTTGAACACTTGCACGTGGCCCGGGCAGTTCATCGGCTTGACCGCGTAGTCACGCTTTTCCGATTCGGTGATGAACATGTTCTCGCGGTAGTTCGCGGCATGGCCGGAACGCTCCCACAGATTGGCGTCCATCATCATCGGGGTGCGGATTTCCTTGTAGCCTTCGCGGTTCAGCTTGTCGCGCATGTATTGCTCGACGCTCTGCCACAGCTGCCAGCCCTTGGGATGCCAGAACACCATGCCCGGCGCCTCGTCCTGCAGGTGGAACAGGTCCAGCTGCACGCCCAACTTGCGGTGGTCGCGCTTTTCCGCCTCTTCCAGCATATAGAGGTATGCGTCCAGGTCTTCCCTCTTGGCCCAGGCGGTACCGTAGACGCGCTGCAGCATCTCGTTCTTGCTGTCGCCGCGCCAGTAGGCGCCAGCCACCTTCATCAGCTTGAACACCTTCAGCTTGCCGGTGGACGGCACGTGCGGGCCGCGGCACAAGTCGGTGAACTCGCCTTCGCGGTACAGGCTCAACACCTCGCCCTGCGGGATCGATTCGATGATCTCGGCCTTGTAGGCCTCGCCAATGCTCTTGAAGTAGGCGATGGCCTCGTCGCGCGGCAGCTCGTAGCGCTCGACCGGAATGTCCTTCTTAGCCAGCTCGGCCATCTTCTTCTCGATCGCCGCCAGATCTTCCGGCGTGAACGGACGCTTGTAGGCGAAGTCGTAGTAGAAGCCGTTCTCGATCTCCGGCCCGATGGTCACCTGCGCCTCCGGGAACAGCTCTTTGACGGCATAAGCCAGCAAGTGGGCGGTGGAGTGGCGGATGATGGACAAGCCGTCGGCGTCCTTGTCGGTGACGATGGCCAGATCCGCGCTGCGGTCGATCAGGTAGCTGGTATCCACCAGCCGGCCATCCACGCGGCCCGCCAGCGCGGCGCGCGCCAGACCGGCGCCGATGGACGCGGCCACTTCATGAACCGTTACCGGTTTGTCGAAAGAACGGACCGAGCCGTCCGGCAAGCGAATGTCTGGCATGTCAACTCCAACGAGGGCGAGAGATTTTTGTGATCGAGTCTAAAGCAAAAGGGTAAAAAAAAAGTGCGGCCTGAGCCGCACTTCTTTTTCGCATGGTACAACCCGCAAGGCTCAGCTTTCGTGAGTATGTCGGGTTGTGGTAGTTCGCAAGACTTTCACTTGTAACTCCATGCATTTAATTTGGTAGGCACGATTGGATTCGAACCAACGACCCCCACCATGTCAAGGTGGTGCTCTAACCAACTGAGCTACGTGCCTGTCGTCGAGGTGTGCATAGTATAAGAGCCTCCCCATCTTGGCAAGCACTTTTTTGCGACACCCGCGCAGTCCGCGCGCTTGCTGTATACTAGCGGACTGATTTTGCTAAACAAACCCTGAAGCGATACTTCGAATAATGTTGAAGTTTACCGTACACAAGACCTCCGGTGGCGCGCGGCGCGGCACGCTGGAGCTGAACCACGGCACCGTGGAGACTCCGGTCTTCCAGCCCGTGGGCACCTACGGCTCGGTCAAGGCGATGAGCCCGGTCGAGCTGAACGACATCGGCGCGCAGATCATTCTGGGCAACACCTTCCACCTGTGGCTACGCCCGGGCCTGGAGATCGTCGAGCAGTTCGGCGGCCTGCACGAGTTCATCGGCTGGGACAAGCCCATCCTGACCGACTCCGGCGGCTTCCAGGTATTCAGCCTGTCCGACATGCGCAAGCTGACCGAGGAAGGCTGCACCTTCCAGAGCCCGATCAACGGCGACAAGCTGTTCCTGAGCCCGGAGATCTCGATGAAGATCCAGACCGTGCTCAATTCGGACATCGTGATGCAGCTGGACGAGTGCACGCCGGGCCAGGTGGACCACGCCACCGCGCAGAAGTCTCTACAGATGAGCCTGCGCTGGGCCGAGCGCTCGCGCCGCGCCTTCGACGACCTGAAAAACCCGAACGCGCTGTTCGGCATCGTGCAAGGCAACCTTTATACCGATTTGCGCCAGGAGTCGCTGGAAGGCCTGATGCAGGTCGGCTTCGACGGCATCGCCATCGGCGGCCTGTCGGTGGGCGAGCCCAAGCCGGAAATGTACCGGATGCTGACCGAGCTGAAGGACATGCTGCCGGCCGACAAGCCGCACTACCTGATGGGCGTGGGCACGCCGGAGGATCTGGTGCACGGCGTGGCCAACGGCGTGGACATGTTCGACTGCGTGATGCCGACCCGCAACGCGCGCAACGGCTGGATCTTCACCCAGTGGGGCGACGTCAAGATCAAGAACGCGCGCTACAAGGACGACAAGAAGCCGCTGGACGAGGAATGCGCGTGCTACGCCTGCCGCAACTTCAGCCGCGCCTACCTGCACCACCTGCATCGCGTCGGCGAAATCCTGGGCGCGCGGCTGAACACCATCCACAACCTGCACTACTACCAGGAACTGATGCGCGAGATCCGCAAGGCGATCGAGGAAGACCGCTTCGAGGACTTCCGCCTGGAGTTCGCGGCCAAGCGCGCGCGCGGCGTCAACTAAGCGCGCCGGGCGGGGAACCGCGGCCCCGCGCCGACGGTCCCACGCCCTTGCCGCGCTCCATAGTTGGAAAAGACATGGAGCATGGCTACAATGCCCTGTTCGAACTTGAAGTCATAACGAAATTTAGGAGTTTCCCTGATGTCCTTCATTACTCCCGCCTTCGCCTCCGGCGGCGCAGCTCCCGCAGGTTTCGACCTGATGGGCTTCCTGCCCATGATCGTGATCTTCGTGCTGTTCTGGTTCCTGATGGTCCGCCCTCAGCAGAAGCGCATGAAGGAAACCCAGAAAATGCTGTCCGAACTGCAAAAGGGCGATGAAGTGGTCACCCAGGGCGGCATCGTCGGCCGCGTATCCAAAGTCAGCGAACAATACCTGACCCTGGAAATCGCCGACAACGTGGAAATCCACGTTCAGCGCAGCGCCGTCGGCGCCAAGCTGGAAAAGGGCACACTGAAGTCGCTGTAAGCCCATCACGGCCGCCCCGGAACGCTCCGCAGGCGGCCTTGTTCATTTCCCACTCCAGAACTAGAACATGAACCGCTACCCTCTCTGGAAATACCTCGTCATCGTGGTGGCGCTGATCATCTCGGCAATCTACACGCTGCCCAATTTCTACGGCGAGACCCCCGCGGTGCAGGTCTCCAGCTCGCGCCAGTCGATTCCGGTGGACTCCGCCGTGATGGGGCGCGTGGAAGACGCGCTCAAGTCGCAGAACATCAGCCCCGACGGCGTCTTTCTCGACGCCAACAGCCTGAAGGTCCGCTTCAAGGATACCGACACCCAGCTGAAGGCGCGCGACGCCATCCAGCACGCGCTGGGCGACAACTACATCATCGCGCTGAACCTGCTGCCCGCCTCCCCGTCCTGGCTGACGGCGCTGCACGCCAACCCGATGTTCCTGGGCCTCGACCTGCGCGGCGGCGTCCACTTCCTGCTGGAAGTGGACATGCAAGCCGCCACCGACAAGGCGATGGAACGCTACGCCGGCGATCTGCGCCGCGAGCTGAAGAACAAGCAAGTGCGCTACGGCAACATCAAGCGCAACGGCAACACGCTGGAAGTGCAGCTGCGTGACGAAGACACGCTGAAGTCGGCACAGGACGTGGCCTACCGCATGCTGCCCAGCCTGGCGGTCCGCACCGACGACTCCGCCAACAAGCTGCTGCTGACGCTGAAGCCGGAAGAAATCACCAAGATCCAGAACGACGCGGTCAAGCAGAACATCACCACGCTGCACAACCGCGTGAACGAGCTGGGCACCACCGAACCCATCATCCAGCAGGCCGGCCCGAACCGCATCGTGGTGCAGCTGCCCGGCATTCAGGACACCGCCCGCGCCAAGGACATCATCGGCCGCACCGCCACGCTGGAAGTGCACATGGTCGAGGACGACCAAGGCAAGGTGGCCGAAGCGCTGGCCGGTAACGTGCCCGCAGGCTACGAGCTGCTGGACGAAGCCACCTCCCGCGGCCAGAGCAAGATCCTGCTCAAGAGCGACGTGGAGCTGACCGGCGACAACATCAACGACGCCCAGCCCAGCTTCGACCAGTTCGGCGCGCCCGCCGTCAGCATCAACCTGGACAGCACCGGCGCCGCCATCTTCCGTCAGCTGACCGCCGAAAACGTCGGCAAGCGCATGGCGATGGTGCTGGTGGAAAAAGGCCGCAAGGAAGTGGTCACCGCGCCGGTGATCCGCACCGAGATCGGCGGCGGCCGCGTGGAAATCTCCGGCAGCATGAACAGCGCCGAAGCCAACGACACTGCCCTCTTGCTGCGCGCCGGTTCGCTGGCCGCGCCGATGAACATCATCGAAGAGCGCACCATCGGACCGAGCCTGGGCAAGGAAAACATCGAGAAGGGCTTCCACGCCACACTGTGGGGCTTCGCCGCCATCGTCGTCTTCATGGTGTTGTACTACGGCCTGTTCGGCGTGTTCTCCGGCCTGTCGCTGGCGATCAACGTGTTCTTCCTGATCGCCCTGCTGTCCATGCTGCAGGCCACGCTGACCCTGCCCGGCATCGCCGCCATCGCGCTGGCGCTGGGCATGGCGATCGACGCCAACGTGCTGATCAACGAGCGCATCCGCGAGGAGCTGCGCAACGGCATGCCGCCGCACTCGGCCATCCACGCCGGCTACGACCACGCCTGGCACACCATCCTGGACTCCAACGTCACCACGCTGATCGCCGGCCTGGCGCTGATGATCTTCGGCTCCGGCCCGGTGCGCGGCTTCGCCATCGTGCACTGCCTGGGCATCCTGACCTCGATGTTCTCGGCGGTGGTGGTGTCGCGCGGCCTGGTGCACCTGTGGTACGGCCGTCGCCGCAAACTGACCTCGCTGGCCATCGGCCAGGTGTGGAAACCGGAAAACAAGGGCTAAACCATGGAGCTTTTCCGCATCAAACGGGACATCCCGTTCATGAGCTACGGCCGGCTCACCACCGCGATCTCGCTGGTGACCTTCGTGCTCGCCGTATTCTTTCTGGCCACCCGCGGCCTGAACTTCAGCGTGGAGTTCACCGGCGGCACCGTGCTGGAGCTGCAGTACCAGCAATCGGCCAACCTGGACCAGATCCGCGAGAAAGTGGACGCGCTGAAGCTGGGCGAATCCACGGTGCAGAACCTGGGCAGCAGCCGCGACGTGATGATCCGCCTGCCGAACAAGCCGGGCACCAGCACCGCCCAGTTGTCCGACAAGGTGATGGGCCAGCTGAAGGCCGCCGATCCCACCGTGCAGCTGCGCAAGGTTGACTTCGTCGGCCCCAGCGTCGGCGAGGAGCTGGTCTCCCACGGTCTGACCGCGGTGATCCTGGTCTGCGTGGGCATCATGCTCTACCTGGCCATCCGCTTCGAGTGGCGCTTCGCCGTCGCGGCCATCATCGCCAACATGCACGACGTGGTGATCATCCTCGGCTGCTTCGCCTTTTTCCGCTGGGAATTCTCGCTGACCGTGCTGGCCGGCATCCTGGCGGTGCTGGGCTACTCGGTGAACGAGTCGGTGGTGGTGTTCGACCGGATCCGCGAGAACTTCCGCAAGCCGGGCATGCGCGGCCACGCCGTGGCCGAGGTGATCGACAACGCCATCACCTCCACCATGAGCCGCACCATCATCACCCACTTCTCCACCGAGATGATGGTGGTGTCGATGCTGGTATTCGGCGGCCCGGCGCTGCACGGTTTCGCGATGGCGCTGACCATCGGCATCGTGTTCGGCATTTACTCGTCGGTGCTGGTGGCCAGCCCGATCGCGTTGTGGCTGGGCGTGAAGCGCGAGCACATGATCAAGCCGGTGAAACAAAAAGAGGAAGCGGTGGTCTGATCATCGCCTTCTGAACGACTGGCCGGCTCGTCCGGCCAGTTTCGCGTCTGCCCACCTAGCTCATAACGGAAATCATGGAAGCCATCACGTTTCTGATCGACTTCATCCTGCACATCGACGCCCACCTGACACAGCTGGTGGCCGCCTACGGTCCCTGGATCTACGCCATCCTGTTCCTGATCGTGTTCTGCGAGACCGGCCTGGTGGTCACGCCCTTCCTGCCCGGCGACTCGCTGCTGTTCGTCGCCGGCGCGCTGGCGGCGATGGGCCAGATGAACCCGCACCTGCTGGTGCTGTTGTTGATCGTCGCCGCCATCCTGGGCGACGCCACCAACTACGCCATCGGCCGCAATGTCGGCATGCGGCTGTTCGACATGTTCCCGCGCATCCTCAAGCCGCAGTATCTGGACAGGACACACGCCTTTTACGAGCGCCACGGCGGCAAGACCATCATCTTCGCCCGCTTCGTGCCCATCGTGCGCACCTTCGCGCCGTTCGTGGCCGGCATCGGCAAGATGCACTACCCGCAGTTCCTGAAGTACAACGTGGTGGGCGCCATCGCCTGGGTGGTCGGCTTCACCTACGCCGGCTACTTCTTCGGCAACCTGCCCTTCGTGCGTAAGAATCTGGAACTGCTGATCTTCGGCATCATCTTCGTATCGTTCCTGCCGGGACTGATCGAAATCTGGCGCCACAAGCGCGCGGCCGCCCGCGGCTGATCCGTAGTAGAATCGACAAGGCCGCCTTCGAGCGGCCTTTCGTTTTTGATATTTCCGCGACGCCGCCCATGACACGCATCCAACGCCTGCCCGACCACCTCGTCAACCAGATCGCCGCCGGCGAGGTGGTGGAACGCCCCGCTTCCGCGCTGAAGGAAATGCTGGAAAACAGCCTGGACGCCGGCTCGACGCGGATCAGCGTGGACCTGGCCCAGGGCGGCATCAAATTGATCCGGGTGACGGACAACGGCGCCGGCATCGCCGCGGATGATCTGCCGCTGGCGCTGGACCGCCACGCCACCAGCAAGATCGCCTCGCTGGACGATCTGGAATCGGTATCCACGTTGGGCTTCCGCGGCGAGGGTCTGGCCAGCGTGGCGTCGGTGTCCCGGCTGACCCTGATCAGCCGGCCGCAGGACGCCGACCACGCCCACCAGATCATCGCGATAGACGGCACGCTGCACCCGGTGGAGCCGGCCGCCCATCCGCACGGCACCAGCGTGGAAGTGGTGGACCTGTATTTCAATACCCCGGCGCGGCGCAAATTCCTGAAGAGCGAAAACACCGAATACGCGCACTGCGCGGCCACCTTTGAGCGCATCGCGTTGGCGCACCCGGACGTGGAGTTCCTGCTGCGCCACAACGGCAAGGTGGCTTGGCGCTTGCCCTCGCAAAGCGCCGAGGACCGCGTGGCCGCGCTGTTGGGCAAAGACTTCGTCGCCGCGGCCATCCCGCTGGACAGCCAGGCCGGCCCGCTGGCGCTGACCGGCTTCGTCGCCTCGCCCACTTATTCCAAGGCCAGCCGCGACGCGCAGTATTTCTACGTCAATGGCCGCTTCGTCCGCGACAAGACCGCTCAGCACGCGCTGCGCCAGGCCTACCGCGACGTGCTACACCACGACCGCCATCCGGCTTACGCGCTGTTCTTCCAGCTCGAGCCGTCCGGCGTGGACGTCAATGTGCACCCGACCAAGATCGAAGTCCGCTTCCGCGAAAGCCAGGCTGTGCACCAGTTCCTGTTCCACAGCGTGCACAAGGCATTGGCCGGCACCAGCGCCGGAGCCGCGCCGACGGTGCAGGTGGAAGGCGCGGAACCGGCCGCGCCGCAGCTGCCGCGCGGCGAATCGGCGCCGCTGTTCGCCAGCGCCTCGCCTCGGCCGGCCTCATCCGGCATGCTGGCGCCGCAGCCCTTCCAATATCAGCAGCAGTCCATCCCGCTGAACGTCGCGCGCGAGGCGGTGGGCGTGTACGACAAGATGTTCGGCGGCCTGCGCGAGGAGGTGCGGGCGCTGTCGCGTTCCGAACCGGCCATGCCCTCCCCCGCCGCGCCGCTGCCGCATCCGGCGGTGCTGGCCATGCCGGCACACGACGAAAACGGTATCCCGCCGCTGGGCTTCGCGCTGGCCCAGCTGCACGGCGTCTACATCCTCAGCCAGTGCGCCGAGGGCTTGATCCTGGTCGACATGCACGCGGCGCACGAACGCATCGTCTACGAACGGCTGAAAACCGCGCTGGAGACCGACTCCATCCCGCTTCAGCCGCTGCTGCTTCCGGTGTCCTTCGCCGCCGACCGCATGGAAGTGGCCACCGCCCACGAGCATGGCGAGGAAATGAAACGGCTGGGCGTGGAGCTGGCGCCGCTGTCGCCGACGCAGATCGCCGTGCGCGGCGTGCCGGTGTGGCTGAAGGACGGCGATCCGGTGGACCTGGCGCGGGCAGTGCTGAAGGATGTGCGCGAATTCGGCCTGACCCAGGTGCTGACCGAGCGACGCAACGAGCTCTTGGCCACCATGGCCTGCCACGGCGCGGTGCGCGCCAACCGCCAGCTGACCCTGCCGGAAATGAACGCGCTGCTGCGCGACATGGAAGCCACCGAGCGCTCCGGCCAATGCAACCACGGCCGCCCCACCTGGACCCGGCTGACCATGCGCGATCTGGACAAACTGTTCATGCGCGGCCAGTAATGCCATCCTTGCCCACCCATAGAATGACCAGACCAGCATTGATCCCGACGCGGCGCGGTACGCTCGCCAAATACCGATGAGAGTCAGCGTATTGGTGGAAAACCATAGCCACCGGCCAGTCTTGCAAGCAGAGGCCGGCCTGTCGCTATGGATCGAGCACAACGGCCATCGCGTGCTGTTCGACACCGGCCGCAGCGGGCTGCTGCTGGATAACGCCGCAAAGATGGGCATCGATCTGTCCACGCTCAGCCATCTGGTGCTGTCCCACGGCCATTACGACCACAGCGGCGGCCTCGCCGCGCTGTCCCCCACTCTTCCAACGGACAAGCGGCCGCAGCTGATCGCGCATCCGCACGCCCTGCTGCCGCGCGCCGCCATGCTGGGGCCGTTGCGGCTGCGGCGGCTGGGCATTCCGTCCATTCCAGCCGATTTGGAAACTCGCTTCGATCTCCAGCTGCACCGCGAGCCTTATCCTTTCGCCGACAGCTTCGTGTTTCTCGGCCGCATTCCGCGCCGCACCTACCGCGAAGGCCGGGGCGCCATGGGTCGGCTGTGGCCGCAAACCCGCCGCAGCGCGCCAGACCGGGTGGAAGACGACTCCGCGCTGATCTGCCGCACGGAAAAAGGCCTGATCATCTTCAGCGGCTGCGCCCACTCCGGCATTCGCCACACCGTCGATTACGCGATGGAAGTCTGCGGCGACAGCCGCGTGCGGGCGGTGATAGGCGGCTTCCACCTGCGCAGCGCCGGCCCGCTGCGGCTGCTGAATGTCCGCCGCTATTTCCAGTCCCAGGCCGGCACTCAGCTCTTCGCCTGCCATTGCAGCGGCTATGCCCGCCACTTCCTGCCCAGGCAGACCAATATCGCCGTAGGCAATCGGCTGGTCTTCGACTAAAGCTCCCCGGCTTCAGCGCTGCGCCGCCCCTCAAGCCAGACATGGCATGACTCCATCGGGCATCACGCCAGCCGCCCTTCACAAACCGCTCCCCTCCTCGTCCCTGCGAATGAGCGCCGCGCGCACCGCCGGCCCCAGACTGAAGGAGCGGCATCATGCAATTCAACGACACCGCCAAAAAAGACGCGCTGGCTGCTTTCGCCCGGCTGCCTCAAGCAGTCAGGGAGCAGATCCAGTTCAGCTCGGTCAGGCTGAGCAACGATCGCTTCACCGGCTCAGGCGCGCTGGTCATCGACGCCAACCAGATCCAGGGCATCGTCACCGCCAAGCACAATCTGTGCGTGCGCGCCGGCATAGACACGCCGGCCGCCTGGAACGAGAACCAAGTCAACGGCCTGATCACCAGCTTCCTCGATGGCCTGAAAGTGGGCTACGACTTCCCCGCCACCGCGCCGGACAATATCCGCCTGCCGACGCCGGCGAAGGAGCAAGAGCTGAACGCCGCCATCAGCGACATCGAATTCCGCAACGGCTACGGCCGCTGGGACTACGACCTGATGTTCATCTCCTTCAAGGCTCCGCTGCCGATACGCGACTACATCGCCGCCAGCCCCAAGCATCGCGTCACCTACGGCAACGGCGACCTGGCCTTCTACCGCCAGGACCCGGCCGGCAAGGGCGTGTTCGTCACCGGCTTCGGCGATGTGCTGAACGCCCAGGGCGGGCAGCTCAACCTGTCCCACCCTTTCCAGGTACGCAACGCCGCCATCGCGTCCCGCCAGGCCCAGGTGCTGCGCCACAGCCGTCCCGACCTCTACTTCACCGACGCGCTGATCACCGAGGCATCCAACAACAGCAGCACCGCCACCGGCGACTCCGGCGGTCCGGCTTTTTATGTCAGCGGCAGCCGGGTCTACCTGATGGGAGCGACGCTGGGCGCCAATTTCCTGCCCGACCGGCTGCCGCCCGACAAACCCATCATCAACAATGCGGCGACGGCGCTGTATGCCGGGGGGTATCTGTTCTGAATTCTGCTTACACCTCGATAAGCGTTGAGCTTCGCTAGTTCGGGCCAATCCATGGCCTCGCCCTACCGCGGCCCACCCGCTATACGCAACACCCCATCATCACATTTTGCTTCCGGCTCGCCACGAACTTATTAAGGGATGCTTGAACCAAAAGAAAAAGGCGCATCTCCATTAAGGGGATGCGCCGCTTATGCGATGGATCATGCCAGCGCTGTAGCGCCGATGGCGTTGCTCCAGAACCATAGCTTGGGCTGAATGAAATGAAGCCCAACGCTTACCGAGAAAATCCACGACCCCATAAATATTGATCGCCACGTATCACGGTGAACGTTGGGCTTCGCAGACTCAGCCCGACCTACGCCCTTTATCCCGGCATAATAACTGTCACTCCCTCCGCCAGCATTCTCTCTTTTACTTTTCGATATACCTCATCATTCTCGATGGACAATATAGAATTAAGTTCACGATTAACTATTACATACCTCGGCCCGAGTGGCTTAATTTCGCTTTGCAGTCCGCGCGGCAGGAGTACCACCATCAATTTCTCAGCATCATTCTTTTCCATCTGGCCAATGCTTATTTCTTTCGCCCCTTTAAATTTCTCAAGAAGCTCCTTCGAAGATAGAGAAGCAAAAGCCGACACACTCTTTAAAACCAGCAGGCTTTTTAAATCAGCCCCACCTTTAAAAATAACCACTAATTCAACTAAATCGGGAAGTGGGCTCAAACACCAATTTGGCTGACTTCCATCCCAAAGATATGAATAATTCTGCAAATACTCTTCACTCACTTACATCTCCTTGGCCACATACAATGATTCAGTCTTCACCGCATGCAACTACTATACGCTTACCTCTAAGGCTTCCTGGGAAGCCAGATGCTAGTTGTCTTTTCCGAAAACAAAGCACCGGTTCCTGCACTCAAATCTCGGCCTCCGCCAAATCTAACAACGACATCCCGCTCTACAGGAATAATCATAGAGCTTCTTTGCGGCGATCCTATGCCTTTCAAATACTCGAGGACCTGCATATCAGCTTCACTTGCATAACGAGCACCACCGGCACCATTAATACCTGGATGGGTATGATTTATCAGCATACGGTCCGCCTCTTTAGGGAAGTTAACACTTCCAGCCTCACCAGAGTGCAAGAAGTATTGACCACCACCACCATTTCGCCCCGGACCAAGTTTATAAGTCACAGCAAACTCGACCCCATGCTTAGCAGTGAGATTTTCCATATCGATGATGGATGGACGCCCTACAATTGGGAATCCAGCGGCACCAGGTAGCCCTTCACCAACTCTCTCCCCATATAGCAACTTCGACACAGGACTTTCTAGCCGCGGTCCAATCAATGTGGCATTTGGAACCACATACTTAGGCATCCGCGCATCACCCCACAGATTAGCAGTTCCGCGAACTCCTCTCGCCCCCTCAAAGCCCAGCATGCCAAAGGCAACATTACTACCACCTTCTAACCACTCACCATCAGCAATCTGAGCAAAACCAAAACCAGTTTGCCTTGCTGCCACCAGCATGCTGACACCGCGATAGGTAGCCCCAATCCCTCCCGTAGCAAACGTCAGGGCGGGAGTACTAATGTTAGCCAACTCCTGATGACGTGCCATCAGCGCACGCTCCTGCCACCGCCCATCCGTCATTCGATCAGGGCGGCTTGCGATTTCCAACTGGCGCTCTTGAGAACCAAGCAAAGGGTTTAGCATTTTATTACCAACGCCAAACCTACTGATGAAGCGCTGCAAATCCAGCGCACCAGCGGCAACATCCGACTGCAAGCCAGAATTATCGATTAGGTCCGAAACTTGTTGCCGCTGATCTTCCCGCATCGCAGCTTCAAGCAGCCCCTTCCGCTCTTGATCGTTCCGGGCTCTACCCCAACTAGCAATCAGTTTGTTGACTTGCCTATGTGTCAGGTAATTATTCTCCGCAACATTCTGCCCCGCCCCGGCCGCAGTCATCGCATCCAGCCCCGCCATCTCAGCGAGCGCCGCGCCCGGCAAACGGCTCAACTGCGGCAGAATCCTGTCTGCGGCATCGCCTTCCAACCCCAACGAATCAGCCATCCAGGCGGTTGTCAACGAACTGGCGCCAGCCCCGATCGC
The DNA here is from genome assembly GCF_039708975.1 of Chromobacterium indicum. Classification (NCBI taxonomy): domain Bacteria; kingdom Pseudomonadati; phylum Pseudomonadota; class Betaproteobacteria; order Neisseriales; family Chromobacteriaceae; genus Chromobacterium; species Chromobacterium indicum. The sequence continues at coordinate 9,151 of NZ_JAYFSJ010000016.1, read as the reverse complement.
GCCAGCCCAGGCATCTTTGCCCATCCAAGCCGAACCCAACGCCCCTACACCCATATGCGCCACCGCGCGGGCATAGCCGCCTTCACTCCAAGCGCCGTCAAACAGGCCCTGCTTCGCATCGGCAAGCTCTTGGTAAGCGCCATAATCCCCGACCGCCTGCGCCCCGCTTTGCATGAAGGCCGAACCCCAGGCTTGTTCCCCACGCAGACCGCTGCCAAAGCTACTCAGCGCGCTTTGCACATAATTTATCGGCATATTGGAGAACGCCTGCGCAAAGTCCTTGGATGCGCCCATGGACGCCAATCCGTTCTCGGTCGACGCGCTCAAGCTGCGTCCCCAATCGGAATTACGAACGCCCTGAGCCGCTACGCTGGCGGCCACACTGGTCCAACTGAAGCTCTTCTGTTGGCCCGACACCATCGCAATGCCTTGACTAGCCACATTGGCGACCGCGGCTTGAGCATAAGGCGCAGCCGCCCCCATTCCCTTGAAAGCCTCAACAACAGCGGGCGACTTCATCGCTCCACCGACACCCGCCGTCGCAGCGGTGGTGAGAGCCGACACTCCAACCTGCCCCCACGAGAACTTGTCTTGCACTCCTATCGCCATGGCCACGCCCTGACTGACGATGGAGCCAACCGCGCCAGCAATGCCTGCTGCCGCCAATGCACCTAAAGTACTTGCGCTCGTGAGCACCGCCATCCCCGATGCCATGACACCGGCCGTACTTACCAAGGTTGGGGCCAACAGTGGCGCCAAGGCCCCTGCAGTAAACACCACCGCCACCACTGCCACCACCGCGACCAGAATCATCCCAAACCCACCGCAACCACCGCCTCCCGGCGGCGGCGGGGGCGGCGGCGGTTCCGGCAGCGTCGGCGTCACATCGCCTATCGCCTCGCCCGGGCTGTAAACCCGATACGTGCCGCTGTTGTTATGGAAATTGGTGACCTTGTTCGGCACTCGCAGCACTTGGCCGGCCTTCAGCGCTTCCGTGCCTTGCAGACCGTTGGCGTCGGCCAGCAGGTACCACAGCGAGCGGTCGCCCCACAGATTGGCGGCGATCACTTGCAGCGTGTCGCCTTCGCGCACGGTGACGCTGCCCGGCGCTTGTCCCGGGTAATTGGGGCCGATCGGCTCGTAGTTCTGGTCGAAGTCGGCGCTGCTTACCGCCACGCCAAAGCGGTACTGATCTTTCTTGTTGCCCAAGCTGGTTTGCGCCAGCGCCTGGGCGAAGTCGACGCGGCTGGGGCCGTCGTTGCCCACCGCGCCCACTTGCTTGCTGTCGACGTAGTAGTAATCCTGGCGCTTGTAGACAGACTGTTTGTCGATCTCTTCGCGCCGAACCACCACGCCCTGGGCGTCGTTGACGTAGCGCAGGCTGCGCTGGCCTTTCTCGTCTATGGCCTCTTTCAGGTGGCCGTTGACGTCATAGGTCAGGTGCGAGATGCCCGGCTGCCAGCCCGGCGCGTCCTTGTTGTACGGCTGGGCGGTGATGGTGGACTGCTTGGCTTCGTCCCACCATTCATAGCCGTAGTAGGTAGTAGTGGTGGTGCCCTTGCTGACCTGGGTGGTGGTTTTGACCGTGCCGTCGGCCATCAGGTCGTAGGTTGTGGTGGCGCCATCCACCACCTGGCGTTTGATCTTGTTGTCGTTGTCGTAGTCGGTGTGGGTCTGGCTGGCCTTGCTGCCGCCGTCGCCGTTTTTCCAGTCGTAGCTGGCGGAGTCGGTGACACGGCCCAGCAGGTCGTTGTCGCGATGGAAGGCGGTTTTGCCGTTGATCTGGGTATCGACCAGATAGCCGTCGGCGGTGTAGCTGTAGGCTTCCACCGTGCCGTCGCTGCCGTTGATGACTTTGGCGCGCTGGCCGAAGCTGTCGTATTCGATACTCACGCCGCGGCTGCCGCGCGCCAGGTTGCCGGATGCGTCGCGGCTGCCCTGGCTCAGCGTGAAGCGGTTCATCGCGTCGTAGTCGTACCAGTTGTCCTGCACCTGGCGGCTGCCGTCCTTGCCGTCCTGGTACACGCTGTAGACGCGCTGGCGGTTGCCGACGGCGTCGTACTGGTAGCGGCTTAGGAATTTGGGATCCTTGATCTCGATCACCCGGCCGCGCTCGTCGTAGCGCATCGTCGATTGCTGGTAGAAGGTCAGGTGGTCGCGGTCCGGGCCGTTGGCATAGGCTTCATAATTCTTGCGGCCGTCGTCGTCGTAGCCGTACAGCGTGTACTGATGCGCAACGCGGTCTTCGATGCCCTGCAGATTGCCGTTGCCGTAGTAGGTGTAGACGATGTTCTGGCCGTTGCTGGACGACTGCGTCGCCAGTTGGCCGGCGTTGTTGTACTGGTATTGCGTCACCCGGCCGCCCAGGTCGCGGTGCTCGGCCTTGAGGCCGAACAGGCTGGTGGCGTCCTGCAGCGTCATCTGGTTGGCATTGGTGGTGGTCATGCGCCAGCCGCCCACCACGATGCCGCCGGCGCCCTTCAGTTGGGCGTCCCAGGCGTAGCTGTAAGCGGTGTGGCGGCCCGCCGCGCTGACGGTGTCCAACACCCGGCCCAGGCTGTCGTAGCGGGTGGTGTCGGTCAGCACGTCGCTGCCGTTGCTGGTGGTCCGGTGGCCGATGCGCTGGCCGGCGCTGTCGTAGTCATACTCGTCGTAGCCGCGCTTGCCGCCCGCGCCCGGCGCGCGGTCCAGCCGCTTCAGGCGGCCGAGCTTGTCGTAGGCGTAGTCCTGCTGGCGCTGGCCGTTGACGGTCTGCGCGCGCAGATTACCCAGCTGGTCGTAGCACATGGACTTGTAACTGCCGTCAGCATGCCACTCTGCCCAAACCTTGCCTTGGCCGTCGCGGCTGCCGGACACCCAACCTTGGCGGTTGTTATGGCCGTTGGCGTCGACGGTGGACACCAGATTACCCATCGCGTCGTAGCGATAGCGGGTGACGGCTTCGTCGCCCAGCTGGTCGCTGCCGTCGGCGTTTTTCAGCGTATTGCCGTCGTCGTCGCGCAGCTTGAGCCTGGCCTCGCGCTTGGCCACCAGCTTGCCGGCGGCGTTGTAGTCGGAGGTGGTGGCGTTGCCGACGCCGTCGGTTTCGCTGACCACTTCGCCGAAGGCGTTGTAGGCCTGGCGGCGGACCACGGTGGCGTTGTACAGCGACTTGTCCACCACCCATTGCAGCGACTGGCCGTTGAGCTGGCTGCTGTTGCTGCCGCGGTGGATGTAGCCGCTGGTTTCCAGCGCCGAACCGTCGGCGCCGTTGACCACCGCGCCGGCGGCGTCGCGCAGGATGAAGCGGTATTCGTAGTCGCCCTCTTTCCAGTCGTCGACATTCAGCAGGAAGGTGCCGGCGGCGTTGCGCGGTATCTGCGCCTGCAGCCAATCGCCGTTGCCGCCCTTGACGCGGTAGCTCAGGTCCAGCCGCATGGCGCTGGGCTGTTTGGGGGCGAACTCCACCCCCAGCGGCAGGATCAAGCCGGAATTCTGGTCCAGCTTGAGTTCCTGATTCGCGCCCAGCGTCATCTGGCCGAGCAGGCGGTTGATCAGGACGCCGCCGGCGTCGAAGATCCGGTACTCGAATTCGTAATTGCCGGCCGGCGCGCCGTTCTCGCCGGTGTCCCAGTCGAAACGGCCCGGACCATCGCCGCTCTTGGTCAGCGCCTTGGTGAGGTAATCGCCCTGGCTGCCGGCCAGGCGGTAGCGCACCACGCCGCTGGCCGCCAGCGCGGACTGGTTGCTCAGGTGGACGATCTGCGTCTGGCTGCTCCACGGCGTCGGCTGGCCCAAGGTGTTGGCCTCGCCGGGCACGAAGCTGCCCACTACGCGGCCGGTCTCATTGCCGCTGGCGTCCAAACCTTGCAAGTCGTACTCGTAGCGCGCGCCGGGCTTGATGCCAAGCGCGGCAGTGTTGATGGTGAACCAGCCATTGGCGATGCCTGCCGGCGCCGCCATGCTCACGTTGTAAGCCTGGGTCCAGGCGCCGCTGCCCGGCGGCGAGCGGAAGCGCACCAGGCCATGCGTGGCATTGCCGCCCAGACCGGTCACATTGAGCAGGCCGTCGGCAGTCAGGAAGGCCTGGTCGGCGGCCAAGGGCTGGCCCTGGCCATTCTTAGCCGGGCTGATCGACGGCGCGCCGTCGTTCAGCGCCATCTGTCCCTGGCCGCTGTTCTTGATATTGCCGGCGGCGTCCAGCGCCAGATAGCGGTACTCGTAATTGCCGCGCGCCATGCCGGACCAATCGTAGGCGAACCAGCCGGCCGCGTTTTGGCCGTTGATCTGCATAGGCGGCACATTAGCAATATTCCAACCACCGGCGCTTCCAACGGGACGGGTTAGCAATAATGCTCTTGAAGAATTTACTGACACCCCTTGTATATGAACTTTTCTTACATCAATAGTTTCACCCTTCCAACCAACATCCCAATCTCCATAATCATTCCAATTATTTCGATTAGCAATCGCGAATGCACCTGTAAGGTAAGTTGCATCTATCTGCCTAAATGCATCTTCATTTATATGAAAAAGTGTAGCAACTTTCTTATCTGCTTTTAGCGAGGTAAGTAACACATCTCCAACATCACTCACCTTATAAATTTCGATGTCAAATTGATATGCTAAGTTTACCCAGTCTCTCAAATACAATGGCGCACCTATAGCATAGCGAGGCCCCATTCCTTCTAAAGTAGATACAACTTTAATTGGAACTCTAAGATTAAACCTCCCTCCACCATCTGCAATCCCATCGCCCGCATAAATGATCTTTGGAGCAACTTGCTCCTCCAGCATAAGCCACGAAGCATAATAAGACTTGACTCTAACCTTAAGCTTACCCCCCCCAATTTCCAACAATGGAGTTGGTAAATCGACCGAAACCATTACTCCCTCAGGATGAATATCATCACTGAGCCCCGTAACTCCATAGTATCGAATAGAATTTATCTTTGGATTCCAAGCGCCTCCAACAGTCACACGCCCAGCCCCCGCCGGATTCGCCGTCCCGCCCTGCCGCACCGGCACCGCCCCCACCGTCACCACATCGCCATTGCCCGTCAGCGGCTTCGCCACTTCCCACGCCTTGACCTGCACCGACTGCGCGTCGGTCGCGTTGGCGATCCGCGGCTGGTAGGTCGCCACGTGCTGGTTGCGCGCATCGTACTCGTCCAGCTTCAAGCGGTAGTCGTTCAGGTATTGCTGGTAGTTGGCGCCGTGCACGTCCGACAGCAGGTTCAGCACCGTCTTCAGGTCCTGGCTGTGCAGCAGGTCCTGGCTGTCGGCGCCGGACTCCACCGTCATGGTGGCGTTGCCGTTGGCGTCATAGCCGTACAGCTTGGTCACTCCGCCGGCGTTGCCGCGGGTCAGCCGGCCGGCGCCGTCGTATTCGCTGAACTCCTGCCAGTCGCCCTGGCGGTTGACGCTGGTGCGTTTGCCGCTGATCTGGCCCCAGGCGTTGTAGCTGGTTTCGGTATACAGGCCGGTGCCGGCGTCCTGTTTGACGCTCTGCTGCTTGGCGGCGGTGTAGGCGTACAGCGTGATGTCCTGGCCGCCGGCCGCTTCCTTGCGGTCGCGACGAGTGCGGCTGACGTTGCCGACCGCGTCGTAGTCGTAGTACGTGGCATTGCCTTCGGCGTCCTTCGTCCAGTCGACCCGGCCGCCGGCGGCGTAGTGGGTTTCGCTGAACACGCCGTCAACGCCGGCCCGGCGCACCTGCGTCGCCTGGCCCAGGCCGTTGTAGGCGGTGTCGGTGGTCGGGCGGGCCGCCTTGCCCTGGTAATCAACAAACACGGCCTCTTCGCGATGGATCTCGCGCCCCAGCTTGTCGTAGCCGATATCGGTGACGCCGCCCTTGGCGTCAGTCTGCTGATCGACCAGGCCCAACACGTTGTAATGGTACTGGGTGCGCACGGTGTCGATCACGTCGCTGACGCCATCGTCCTTCGACAGTTGGACATTACGCCGGCGCTCTTCCTTCACCCGGCCCAGCAAGTCGTAGTCGAACTCGCTGATGCGGTCCTGGGCGTCGGTCTTGAGCTTGGCCTTGACCGCGTCCAGCGTGTCGCCATCGGCCGGCACGCCGATGGCGGCGGCGTAGCGGGTTTCGCGGATCGGCTTGCCGGCACTGTTGTAGTCCCAGGCCACCGCGTAGCCGGCGGCGTCCACTTCCAGCAGCTTGCGGCCGGCCTTGTCGTAGTAGCGGTGCACGCTGCGATTGGCCTTGTCTCGGACCTGGGCCAGGTTGCCGTTGGCGTCGGTTTCGCGGATGACGTTGCCGTTGGCGTCGTAGTCGCGGCTGCTGACCAGGTCGCTGGTCAGGATGTCGTAGTTGCTCTTGGCGCCGTTGTCGTCGCCCGGCTGGCGGTGCAGCGCGATCACCTGCTGATTGGGGACGATGGTGCGCTTGAGCCGGTTGTTGTTGTCGTACTCAAACTTGGTGACCCGGCAGGCGCCGTCCGCCGGTTGCGGCGTACTGCCGTCGGCCGGCAGGCCCACCGCAGTGGCGTAGACGCGCTGTTCCGTCACGTTGCCGGCGCCGTCGTAGGCCCAGGTGGTGACGTAGCCGTCGCCGTTTCTCTCCCTCACCTTGCGGTTCTGGCTGTCGTAGGCGCTGCGGGTGACGTTGCCGTTGGCGTCGATGAATTCCACCAAGTTGCCAGCCGCGTCGTAGCGCCGGCTTTCGGTCGGACTGACATTGTTCTGCACGCCTTTGTCCAGCGTGTAGATGGTCACCACGTCGCCGCTCTGGCTGACCAGCCGGTTCAGGCTGTCGTAGCCGTAGCGGGTGCTGCGCTGTTCCGGCTGCCCTTCGGCCTCCACTTGCAGGGTGCGGTTGCCGAAGCCGTCGTACTCGAAGCGCTTGGTGCTAAGCACGGTCGCGCCGTCGCGGCCGGTTTCCTTCAGCACATGGCCGGCGGCGTCGTAGTCGTAGCTGAACACCGCGCCCAGCTGATTGGTGTAGCTCGCCTTGTTGCCGAAGGCGTCGTAAGTCATGCTCTCGATGCCGCCTTCGGCGTCGGTGATCTGGGTCTGCCGGCCCAGCGCGTCGTAGTCGACCCGGCTGACGGCGTCGCGTTTGGCGTCGGCGGCTACGGTCGGCAGGACGCCGATCTGCAGCGTGGACGGATCGACGGCGTTGGCGTAGCGGGTGACGGCGCGGGCGTTGCCGAGGGCGTCGTAGTCGGTGCGGGTGGCGCCGCCTTCCGGATCCACCTGCAAGATGCGGCGGCCCAGCGCGTCGAAGTAGAAGTAGCCGGCGTTACCGCGCGGGTCGGTGATCTTGACGGCGTTGCCGAAGGCGTCGTAATCGGTGACGGTGGCGTCGCCCTCGCCGTGGGTTTCCTTATGCACCCGGCCCAGCGCGTCGAACTCGCGGCTGGTGAGGTGGTGGTTGCCGTCCCACTCCTTGACCCGGTTGCCGTAGGCGTCCAGTTCGTAGCGGACGGTCTGGGCTTGAGTGATGCCGTCGCCTTTGCTGACGGAGAGGAGGCGGCCGGCGGAGTCATAAATATACTGCGTGCTATGCGCAGCGGGGCCCTGAACGGTCGCCCGGCTGACATACGCCGTCGTCTCCCGTGTCAGCTCCGGCGCGCGATTGGTCGCAAACTGCAGTTGCAGCTGCGTCCATTCATACTCTCCGCTCACCGTGTAGCTGTAACTCTGCGCCCGGCTCGCGCCTTTGGCGTACAGGTACAACGTGCCCCCCGTCGCGTTGGTGGCGAACTCCAGCTCATAGGTCGTCCCCGCCTGGTACACCCCCAGCGCGGCTTCCCGCCATTGATCCTGCGCATTGGCGATTTGCGCATAGGCGACACCGTTCGGCCGGAACAGCACGCACAGTCGACCGGTCTTGCCCACCGTGTTCTGCACCATCGCATGCAGCGTGTCCTGCAGCTGCATTGGCGTCAGCTCAAGCTGGAAAGTGCTGCCCGCTGCCGCCGTCCCCGGCACCGCCATTCCCGCCCAGGAGCCACCCGCTTCCGGTTTACCAGTCAACTTCAGCTGACCGTTTTCCACCACGCCAGCTTTACCGCTGCTACCGGACAGATCGAGTGATCGGTTGGGCGCCAGCGCAGCCTGCAGTTCCGCTTCGCTCGGCTGCGCTGACAGCGATACGCTTTGCTCGTAGCGTTTCTCTTCTACCAGTTGTCCGGCGGCATCGTACTTGCGCTCCGTCACCAGCCCCAGCGGGTCGATGGTGTAACGCTGCCTGCCCGCGGCGTCATACACCATACGCGTGGTCTGATCTTGGCCACCGGGTTTCAGTTGGACTGCCAGATCGCCGGCTTGCAACGGCTGTGCCAGTCCACCCAACGCGACGGCTTGGCCATAACGCACTGTCGCGGTAACGTTGCCAGCGGCATCGTAGCGTCTCTCGGTGACATAGCCCTGCGCGTCGATCGCATAGGTCTGCCGACCGGTGGCGTCGTAAACGTACTGCGTGCTCCGTGCCGCCGGTCCAGTCACCGACGCCCGGCGGACATACGCCGTCGTTTCGCGCATCAGCTCCGGCGCGCGATTGGTCGCAAACTGCAGTTGCAGCTGCGTCCACTCATACTCTCCCGTCACCATGTAGCTGTAACCTTGCGCCCGGCTCGCTCCCTTGGCATACAAATACAGCGTGCCGCCAGTCGCATTGGTCACGAACTCCAGCACATAGGTGGTGCCGGCCTGGTAGACGCCCAGCGATGCTTCCCGCCATTGATCCTTCGCGTTGGCAATTTGCGCATAGGCGACACCGTTCGGCCGGAACAGCACGCACAGTCGGCCGGTCTTGCCCACCGTGTTCTGCACCATCACGTGCAGCGTGTCCTGCAGCTGCGTCGGCGTCAGCTCCACTTGGAAGGTGCTGCCCGCCGCAGCCAGGCCCGGCACGCTCATCCCGGCCCAGGAGCCACCTGCTTCTGGTTTGCCTATCAGCTTCAGCTGGCCGCTCTCCACCACCCCGGCGTCACCGCTGCTGCCGGACAGATCGAGTGATCGGTTGGGCGCCAGCGCAGCCTGCAGTTCCGCCTCGCTCGGCTGCGCCGACAGCGGCACGCTCTGATCGTAGCGTTTCTCTTCTACCAGTTGTCCGGCGGCATCGTACTTGCGCTCGGTCACCTGCCCCAGCGGGTCGATGCTGTAGCGCAGCCGGTCGTTGCCGTCGTACACATAGCGCGTAACGTTG
>NZ_JAYFSJ010000015.1:0-137168 GCF_039708975.1 Chromobacterium indicum | reverse complement strand
GTGACGATCACGTCCTGCAAGGAACGCATCGTCGTCAATGCCAAGGACGAGATTCTGTTGACCGCAGGCGGCGCTTATATACGTCTCAAGGGCGGCAATATCGAAGTGCACACACCCGGCACCGTAAGCGTGAAAGCCGCCCAGCACAAGCTGAGCGGACCCGACAACATGACCATCCCGATGCCAGTTTTCCCAGGCAAGCAGTTCTGCTTGCAGTGCATGCTGAATGCGATCAAATCCGGCTCGCCCTTAGCCGGCCAATAAGAGAGGCCCCATGTATTTCGCAATGGACAAGGGGGATGTGGCATCCCTGGCCAACGCCTTGGCTGAGCAAATTGATGCCAGTCCCATGGAGTGGAACTGGTACGCATTAATGGATGCCGGCTTCGATTACAACCATCGCCCGCTGCAATTGGCCACTGCCAACTGGCCACTGTATTTTCAGCCAGAATGGGGGGAGTTGCGCGCAGTATCGCCGCTATTGATCGAATGCCCAAGGCAGAACAATGCCATTCCGGCCAAGCTGCTGCGACACAGCCAAGGTCGGCCAATGCTTGGCTTTGTCGCCAGCGTGCTGGATGTGGAAACATTGCGCGATATCTGGCAGCGCAGCCTGAGCCTAACTACGGCTGATGGTCAACCCTACATTCTACGTTTTGCCGACACCCGCATCGCGGCCACCCTGCCCCAAACCTTGTCGCCCCCATCCTGGCGACGGCTATGCGCGCCTCTGACTCACTGGCTGATCGTCGACCGTGCAGGCACACTGCAGGCGCTGGACCTTGCCCCATCACATCTGGCTGTCGATGAAAAAGATAGTTGGGAGCTCACTGAGCCGGAATTGGCGGGTTTGCTGCGTTCAGCGGAACCCGATGCATTGGCCAATAGACTGAGTCAGGATTTTGCCGAACTATTGCCGGCATCCGGCGCCTTTCTCCACCACTGTTTGCAACGCTCCTGCGCAGCATTGGAAGAGCATCATATTGAAAACGCACCCGATCAATTGATGCTCGCCGTGGCGGCTTGCCTGAGTCAAGGACGCATTTTGGACGACCCCAGACTTCCCCAGGTCTTGCAGAGTCATGCCTTGCAAAAAGACGGCTTAGGCGAAAACCTAGCTTCCTTGCTGGATGACATCTCGGCCCTCTGAGAAATGGAAACACACCCATTCCAAAAGAAAAAATGGCCCGCCCGCATGCTTGTGGTTTCACTTGCAGGCACGTTCATTATTGGTGCCATGTTCTTGATATTTTCTGCGGGGATTATTTACTTCCGATGTTTGCATCCCTTTGAGAAGAGCACAGAGGGTGACTGGTCCGCCCTAAACCATATTTTTTTTCTCATTTTCACTTCACCATTTTTGATTGCTACCGCATTTGCATTGTCTTCGTGGCTAATCCATGGATCGCAGCGAAAATTACTCAAGTTGGCCACAACAGCCTTGCTGTTTCTTTCCTATGGCGGTTTGTATTTTTTTATTCTGTGGCATAACTATCCGCCAAATCCGTAAGCGAGCTATTGCCTCGACCTTTCCACCGACAAGGTGTTGTTTTGAAAGATTGCCGGGAATTAATCAGATGAGAACGATAAAGCCCTGCCGTTTACTGCCTCGCTTTGCTTGGCTGACGGTCATACTATTACTATCTGCCTGTGATGATGCCACGACAGCCATCAGCTATCTCTCAGTCAACCATACGGAAAAACCTATCGACTCGGTCACAGTTAATGATCAAGGAGGGGTGCTCAACGTACCCCCAATGGGCGGTGGCGGTGGCGAAGTTTGCTGCGTAGTGGTGCCGAAAAAGTGGCGTCCAGGGCTGACTGCCAAAATTGGCTGGCTACAAGGTGGACATTATCAACGCGATGCGAATGGCAATCTGGTGATGCGCAATGGCGACAAGATATTCATCGAGGGAACCTGGAAAACCCGTACAGTAGCAATTCCAGAATATCAGGAAAAAGATGCCCAGCACTTCGATATTCACTTTTTGCCCAATGACCAGGTGCTGGTCAAGCTGAGCGATATCATGCCCTATCATCCAGACTATCGCCCGGCATATCCCAAGAATACCCAAGGGGATAAACAATGAGCACGCAAAACCCCGCCCCCTACCCAGCAGGCCAACGCTCACTGAGTGCTCGCGAACAACTGCAACGAGCTCAGGCCATGTCCTGCGTCAGCGGTAAGCAGGAAGCCCAATGCCAAAGTCAGATCCACGTGATGATGTTCTTCGATGGCACGGGCAACAATATCCAGGCTGACTATTACCAGGCGGAATCCGGCAAACAGCGTCCCAGCAATGTCGCCCGCCTATTCATGACGGCGCGAGACAAACCAAACGAGGGCTACTTCCGTTTTTACATGCCAGGAGTTGGTACCCCATTCCCGGAAATCGACGACACGGGGGGAGCCTTGGGCGGTGGCGCCGGCGCGGGCGGAGAGGCGCGCATTCTTTGGGCGCTGACGCGCTTAGTAAATGCTCCCCACCAGTATGTCAACAAAAGCCCCCTTATCGCAGACGGGTTGGCCAAGAAAATTACCAGCAATGCTGGCGGCCTGACCGGGGGCGTCATGCGCAAAGTAATTTTCAATACCTGGCAGGAAAAGCTACAACAGGCGCTGAAGGGACGCAAACCCCAAGTCACGCAGATCAACTTATCGGTATTTGGATTTTCACGCGGAGCCACGGAAGCCCGGGCATTCGTCAACTGGTTGTATCAACTATGTCATCAGCAAAATGGCGCGTGGAGCTTTGCCGGCATTTCAATCCGAACACAGTTTCTCGGGATCATGGATACGGTAGCATCGGTAGGCCTTGCGCAACTGCTGCCAAATACCATACCCGCAACCGGGCACATGGCCTGGGCGGACAACAATCTGACCATTCATCCCGCAGTCGAACAATGCGTGCATTACGTTGCCGGCCATGAAGTGCGTGCCTGCTTCCCGCTGGACACCGTACGGCGCGGCAACTCATATCCAGCCAATACCATCGAAGTCATGTTCCCGGGCTCGCACTCGGATGTCGGGGGTGGTTATGCCAGCGGCGACCTAGGCATACTGCCCGCGCAAAATGGCCAATTGTGCGCGATACCGGGACGCCGGCTGTACGATGCCGCTCGCCAAGCAGGTGTGCCCCTCATGGCAATGGACCAGTTGACTGAACGGGTGCAAAACCTTCTGACGCCGACTCAAGAGGTCATCAACGACTTTAACGCTTATTTGCGTGAAGCCAAGATTGCTCCAGGCTCGACGGAAAAGATGCATCGCCAGCACATGGCCCTATACCTGAGCCAACGATTCAAATACCGGCATGACTTTGCCAAGCGCGCGCCATATCGAACCGCCAGCGCCAAGCATCAGGGCTTTTTGCAGACTACCCAGGCATCGCTGATCAAGGGACTGCGCAAACTCTACGCCGGCGACCCAATGGCCCCTGATTTTGACCCCACCCGCGCCGCCGCGAAAGCAGCCAAACAGGACCAAGAGCTGCAAAAACTAATGCCGATGCTGCCAGAGCAAGGCATGTCCATTCCCAGCGAAGTGCTGCCCGAAACCGATCCCAAAAAGGTCGCGGCCACGATGAATATTCGCCTGCTGACTCCGGCGATTGAGAATTTCCTGGAGAAATATATCCATGACTCCATGGCCGGCTTTATCGGCGATGGGGTAAATGAGGCCAAAATCAATCAGATCGGCCTGCTTAAATTCCGTACCTTGTATGCAGGCAATGAGTAACACGTCGGTCGTCAGCCATAGACTGATGGCAAGCAGCCTGCTCAGTCTATTCCTGAGCAATGCGCATGCCAGCGACCATCCCGACAATGCGGCAGTCACGCTTGGCTGGAACACGCTGCAGCTGCATGCCGATCAAACCCTGGCCAGTCCCCATCCCGGCCAGTATTCGGTGAAAAACCTGTTCGATCCCGATCCGGCCAAAGCCTGGGTGTTTCATGCCGAGCAACCCTACCCTCAGTCGGAAGACATCAAACCGGTTGCGCTGACGCTCACGCTGGCGCATCCTAGCCCGCTGTTCGCCATCGCGCGGGCCCCGGGCTACGCCAAATCGGCTGCCACCCAGTTCCAGAATGCTTCGCCCAAGCTGGTCAAGATCAGCCTGTACCGCGCGGGAGAAGCCAAGCCGTTTGAAACCCGCCTGTTCAAGCTATCCTACCATGCGCGGCAATATTCGGCGGCCCAGCTGCGCCGCGAGCAGGGCGGCATCGCCTTCGCCGACCAAAGCGATCAACGCGTCATCGGCAAGTCCGACAATGCGCTCAACACCGCCGAACGGCTGCTGTTGATCAACCCAGGCGGCGAGCCTATTGCCAAGGTAGAGTTAAGCGTCTCCGCGATTAAAGCGGGCGCCAAGTACACCGACACCTCCATCGGCAAGCTAAGGCTGCTGGATAGGCAGGCCCACAGCCAGTCGACGGAGTATCGGCTGACGCAGTACATCGCGAGCGATCTGGACGCCCAACTGCGGAAGCTCAATGACGGCACGCTATGCCTCGCCTACTCCGTGCAACAAGCCTGGCCGGTACTGGCGCGGCATGCCTGCTCAGCTTCCGCTCCGCGGGCGCAGACCGGACAAGGGGATGAGGAGCTGGAGGATATCCTTTTCACCCACCGCGACTCGGCCAGTGGTGAATACCAAATCCCCTTCGCCGCCGCGCTGCGCGATGCCCAGACCCGCATGGAAGGCGGCAAGCGGCATTTACGCGTCAGCGCTGCCGATCTGCAGAATCAGGAATGGATACTGGCGCGGGACAGCCAAGGCGCATTGCGCGCCTGGTCCGGCATGGCGCTGACCCAGGCCATGCTGGCCAACCGCCGCGACGGCATGGACAAAGCCTATCTGCAGCCACAGGACAGCGCTTATTTCTTCTTCGGCTACGCCCGCTTGCAGCTGGATCCCGCCGCAGGCGGATACCGGCCCAGCGTGTACGGCCCCGCCGGCCGGCAAGACGCCGCCTGGCCGCCGCCTTGACGAGCGGCCAAACAAAAACGGGGAGCAGCGCAAGCTGCTCCCCGTTTGGCATGGAACGGTATCGATCTTAGCGGTAGTGGCCCGCGTCCGCGGTCATCACCACTCGGCTGTGCGGCGGCGTCTGCCCATCCACCGCCATCATCACGCTCAGCGAGGTGATGGTGATGATGGAGAAGAAGAACACCTGGCGCGCCCAGGCGCGGTCGTCGGTTTCGCGCTTGTAGCCGGACAGCGCCATCTTCAGCCACCACAGGCTGGTGGCCACCGCCACCGCCAGGTAGCCGTAGCCGGCGTAGCCGCCGTACACCAACATCACCGTCGCCGCGGCGAAAGCCAGGATGTAGAGCACGATCTGCTGCTTGGCGGCGGAGATGCCCTTCACCACCGGCAGCACCGGAATGCCGGCCGCTTCGTAGTCCTTGAAGCGGAAGATGGCGATCGCGTACGAGTGCGGCATCTGCCATAGGCTGAACATCAGCAGCAGAATGGCCGCGCCCATGTCGAAGCGGCCGGTGACGGCGCAGTAGCCGGCCACCGGCGGCACCGCGCCGGACAGGCTGCCCACCAGGGTGCCGTACACCGAGTTGCGCTTCATGTACAGGCTGTACACGCCGACATAGATCACGAAACCGAACAGCACGCAGCCGGTGGCCAGCGGATTGGTACAGAACCACAGCAGGGCGAAGCCCGCCAGGCCCAGCACCACGCCGTGCGCCAGCGCGGCCTTGGTGCTCATCGCGCCGGTGACCAGCACCCGTTTCTGGGTGCGAGCCATCTTGGCGTCGATGTCCTGATCGATGCAGTTGTTGATCGCGCAGCCGGAGGCCACCACCAGCGACAAGCCGACGACGGTGGCCGCGAGCAGCCACCAGTCGACCGATCCCTGCGCCGCCAGCAGGAAACCGCCGGCGGCCGAGATCAAGTTGCCGAAGATGATGCCCGGCTTGGTGACCTGAAGATAACGCTTGAACTTCAACTCAGCCTCGCTCAGCGCATCATCAGCGCGTCGGCGGTGTAGATGATCCAGATCGACAGGCCTACCAGCAGCACGATCACCATGCCGGTGAACAGGAAGGAGAAGCTGTTCAGCTTGCCTTCCTTGCTGAAGTCCAGGTGCAGGAAATACTTCAGCTGCACCACGATCTGCACCACCGCCATCGCCAAGATGCCGATCAGCGTCGCCTGCTTGGTGAAGGCGCCGCCCATCACCATCCAGAACGGGATGGCGGTGAGGACCACCGACAGCACGAAGCCGACCATGTAGCTCTTCACGGTGCCGTGGCTGGCGTTGTCATGCGCGTGACTCATCACATGGCTCCTTTCAGGTAGACAACGGTGAATACGCAGATCCACACGATGTCGAGGAAGTGCCAGAACAGCGACAGGCAGTTCAGGCGGGTCATGGCGCGGCCGGTCAGGCCGGTCTTGGCCACTTCGGCCATCATCACCCCCATCCAGATCAGGCCGGCGGTCACGTGCAGGCCGTGCAGGCCCACCAGGCCGAAGAAGGCCGACAGGAAGGCGCTCTTCTGCGGACCGTGGCCCTCGGAGATCAGATGATGGAATTCATTGATTTCCAAGCCGATGAAGGCGGCGCCGAACAGGAAGGTCACCGCCAGCCAGCCGAGAACGGCGGACTTGTTGCCCTTGTGGCCGGCGATCATCGCAAAGCCGTAGGTGATGGAGGACAGCAGCAGGGCCGCGGTTTCCACCAGCACGTATTGCAGATCGAAGATGTCCTTGCCGGACACGCCTTCCGCCACGTTGCGGAACAGGACTGCGTAGGTCGCGAACGCGGTCGCGAACAGGATGCAGTCGGTCATCAGGTAGAACCAGAAGCCCAGAACAGTCTGCGAACCGCTGTCGTGGTGCTCGTGGTCGTCGTGCGCGGCGTGCGCTTCTTTTACATAAGTCGTCATGTCAGATTCAACCCGTTACGCGGTAGTGGTCGGACGCGCAGCCTTTTTCGGCTGGGCCGGATCACGCTCGGTGTAGTTGTCGACGTCGATGCCCAGCTTCTCGAAGCGGGCGCGCTCGATCGCTTCCACTTCGTCCACCGGCACGTAGTAGTCCAGGTCGTTGTCGTAGGCGCGCGCCAGCATGCAGCCGACGATGCCCACCAGGCCGACGACGGCCAGCCACCAGATGTGCCAGATCAACGCAAAGCCCAGCACCGTGCTGAAGGCGCCGATATAGATACCCATCGCGGTGTTGCGCGGCATGTGGATCGGCTCGTACGACTTCGGCACGGCGTAAGCGATGCCCTTTTCCTTCATGTCGGTGAAGGCGTCGATGTCATGCACCTGCGGCAGCTTGGCGAAGTTGTAGAACGGCGCCGGGGAAGACGTGGACCATTCCAGGGTGTGGCCGTTCCACGGGTCGCCGGTTTCGTCCACCAGCTTCTTGCGGTCGCGGATGCTCACCACGATCTGCAGCAGCTGGCAGGCAATGCCGGCGGCGATCAGCAGCGCGCCGAACAAGGCGATGTACAGCCACGGCTCCCAGGCCGGGTTGTCGGTGTGGTTCAGGCGACGGGTCATGCCCAGGAAGCCCAGCACGTACAGCGGCATGAAGGCGAACATGAAGCCGATCTGCCAGAACCAGAACGAGGCCTTGCCCAGCTTGTCGTTCAGCTTGAAGCCGAACACCTTCGGGAACCAGAACGACACGCCGGCCAGGTAGCCGAACACGGCGCCGCCGATGATGGTGTTGTGGAAGTGGGCGATCAGGAACAGGCTGTTGTGCAGCACGTAGTCGGCGCCCGGCACGGCCAGCAGCACGCCGGTCATGCCGCCGATGGAGAAGGTCACCATGAAGCCCAGGGTCCACAGGATCGGGGTTTCAAAGCGCAGGCGGCCCTTGTAGATGGTGAACAGCCAGTTGAACAGCTTCACGCCGGTCGGGATCGAGATGATCATCGTCGCGATGCCGAAGAAGGCGTTCACATTGGCGCCGGAGCCCATCGTGAAGAAGTGGTGCAGCCAAACCATGAAGCCCAGCACCGAGATCGCGCCGCTGGCGTAGATCATGGACTTGTGGCCGAACAGGCGCTTGCCGGCGAAAGTGGAAACCACTTCCGAGAAAATGCCGAACGCCGGCAGAACCAGGATGTACACCTCGGGGTGGCCCCAGGCCCAGAACAGGTTCAGGTACATCATGGCGTTGCCGCCCAGTTCCGCGGTGAAGAAGTGGAAGTCCAGGTAGCGGTCCAGCGCCAGCATGGCCAGCGCGCCGGTCAGGATCGGGAAGGAAGTGGCGATCAGCACGTTGGCCCAGGTGCAGGTCCAGGTGAAGATCGGCATGTCCATCAGCTTCATGCCCGGGGCGCGCATCTTGATCACGGTCACCAGGAAGTTGATCGCGGTCAGCGTCGTCCCGATGCCTGATATCTGCAAGGCCCAGATGTAGTAATCCACCCCCACGTCAGGACTGAATCCCAGCTCGGCCAGCGGCGGATAAGCCACCCAGCCGGTGCGGGCGAAGTTGCCCACGCCCAGCGACAGGTTGACCAGGATCACCGCGGACACCAGCAGCCAGAAGCTCAGCGAGTTCAGGAAGGGGAAAGCCACGTCGCGCGCGCCGATCTGCAGCGGCACCACGATGTTCATCAGGCCCGTCATGAACGGCATCGCCATGAAGATGATCATGATCACGCCGTGGGCGGTGAAGATCTGGTCATAGTGCTCGGGCGGGAACACGCCGTGGGCGCCGCCGGTGGCCATCGCCAGCTGGGTGCGCATCATCAGCGCGTCGGCGAAGCCGCGCAGCAGCATGATCATGGCGACGATGATGTACATCACGCCGATTTTCTTGTGATCCACGGAAGTGAGCCACTCTTTCCAGAGATAGCCCCACTTGCCGAACTTGGTGATCAGCGCGAACAGCATCAGCCCGATCAGGCCGGCGCCTCCCAGCGCCCCCATGATGATGGGCTCATGGAACGGGATCGCGTCCAGAGTCAGTTTACCTAACCACATCGATTGTTACTCCTTCACAACCGGCGGCGTGATCGCGGCGCACAGTTCTTTGGTCATCTTGGTCAGCTTGATGGCGTCGTCGCTGTCGGCCAGCGACGGACGAGCGGCCATGTACTTGTGCTGCACGGCCTCGAACAAGTACGGCGTGGTCGACGCGTAGTATTCCACCGGATTGTTTTCGCTAGGCTTGAGCAACTTCAGGTAAGAAGGCGCGTCCAATGCCTTGCCGGAAGCCTTGGCCTTGGCCACCCAGGCTTCGAATTCGGCCGGGGTCTTGGTGGCGACGGCGTTGAACTTCATGCCGGAGAAGCCGGCGCCGCTGTAGTTGGCGGAGAAGCCCTTGTAAGTGCCCGGTTCGTTGGCGATCAGGTGCAGTTGGGTCTGCATGCCCGCCATCGCGTAGATCTGGCCGCCCAGCTGCGGGATGAAGAAAGAGTTCATCGCCGCGTCGGAGGTGATCTTGAAGCTCACCGGGGTATCGGCCGGGAATACCAGCTCGTTGACGGAAGCGATTTGCTGCTCGGGGTAGATGAACAACCATTTCCAGTTCAGCGCCACTACCTGCACCTGAATCGCCTTCTTGTCCGACTCAAGCGGACGATAGGGATCGAGCTTGTGCGTGCTCTTCCAGGTCAACGTCGCCAGGAAGGCGATGATGATGCAGGGGATCAGCCAGACCACGATTTCGATCTTGGTCGAGTGCGACCATTTCGGCTCGTAGGCGGCTTCCTTGTTGCTGGCGCGGTACTTCCAGGCGAAGACCAAGGTCATCACGATCACCGGGATGACCACCAGCAGCATCAGCGCAGTTGCCGTCAGGATCAGGGACTTCTGCTCAGCGGCGATCTGGCCCTTGGGATCGAGAATGCCGCCTTGGCATCCCGACAGCAGGGCGATCACCACAGGCGCCAGCCCCCGCATCAGGCGGGAGGGTCTATGGTTTCTCATCATACGACTTTTCGGGTTAAAAATCCTTTGGCGCGCAGATGCGCAACAGGCGTTGCGAGCCATGCTCCAACGCCAAGAAAACAGTTTCCTGCCGGCCCCATAAGCGGCAGCGCCAGGCGCGGCCGCATGAATCCAGGTCAAACCAGAAATTTAGGGATCGCGGATATTCCGCGACCGGCCCCACCGGCGGCTTGCGCCGGATACGGCGGGAAGCGACTCCACAATCGCTTCCGGACGATGGCGTGACAGCTGAAGATCACTGCCCGAGTGAAACGCCGCACGCGGCGCGGGAAGACAGGAATTCGGCAAGCACAAACATCAACGCCCGGCTCCAACCAGCACTGCGACAAATCGTCGCGGTCGGGTAGCGGGCGGGCGTATTAGAAACAGTTCCAGCCAATATTTCAAGAGTCTTGACTATGATCAAAACCGCGCCGCCACCGAATATGCCATTCAATTGATCAAAATCAAGGACGGCTCTCGCCGTATTCTGCCGCAGCAACAATCACTTAGGACAAAGTCATTAACATGACTTGGACATGTTCGTGATTGCAAACCGTTACAAAAAAATATTTCTTTTGGTACAGCGCCAAACCGGAGAAAGTTTCAACAAGAAGCAAAAATGGAAATCTCAATTGTCCCGCGACGGGAGCGGGAAACTTTGCCGGGGAAAACGCGCGCGATGAAATAGAGACGGCAGAAATGCAAAAAGCCGAATCAAAACATCGATTCGGCTTTTCTGGCATTTGGTTGCGGGGGCAGGATTCGAACCTACGACCTTCGGGTTATGAGCCCGACGAGCTACCAGACTGCTCCACCCCGCGTCAGAGAGATTGCATATTAAGGCAAAGCCAAAAGCGCGTCAAGAACTTTTTACATAAAAGTACCTGCCATCCGCTTTCTTTCCAATCCAACAGGCGCCGCGGCAACAAAAAAGCGGCCCAAAGGCCGCCTTCTCGCTTCAAGCTAACAATCACTTCTTCTCGGCGCGGGCCTTGGCCACCAGCTCGTTCATCACCTGAATCATGCGCTCAGGCGTGCTGGTCACCACCACGTACTTGCCGTTGACGATCACCGTCGGCGTACCCTGGATCTGGTAGTCGCGGGTGATCTTGGTCGCGCGCGCCACCTGGGCGTTGATCCCGAAGGAGTTGTAGGTCTGCAGCAGCTTGGCGCTGTCTACGCCCTTCTGTTGCTTGATCCAGCTGGTGAACTGCTCCGGCTTGGACAAATCCATGCGCTGCTTGATCTGCGCGTCGAAAGCCGGACGATGCAGCTTGTCGAAGGTGCCGGTGGCGTTGAAAGTGGCGAACATGCGGGCGAAGCCTTCCATCGACTTCTGCCACACGATCTGCTCCTTGCGGAAGCTCACGTCGGCCGGCAGCGTCTTGGCCCAGGCATTGAGGGCCGGATCGTCGTCATAGCAATGGATGCAGTGGTAGGAGAAGAATTCGATCACTTCCACCTTCTTGGGGTCGGCCACCGGCTGGGGCGTGCTCAGCATCGTGTAGTCCTTGCCCAGCTGGATCGCGGCATTCGCCATGCCGCTGACCGCCAGCATTGCCAACAACAACCATTTCTTCATGTTCTTTTCCCGTTATTTGGAGAGATGAGACTTACTCGGCGGCCTTCACCACATTGGCGCTGATGCCGTCCTGCTTCAACTGCGCGCGGATGCGCTCCACATCGTCCTGACGGCTCAACGGGCCCACGCGGACCCGGTGGACCATCCCCTTGTCAGGCACGTTGACCGACTGAATCTTGGCCTCGACGCCCAGCAAAGCCAGCTTGGCCTTCAGGTTGTCGGCCTCGTCCTGGTTCTGGAACGCGCCCAGCTGCAAATAAACTTTTTTGGCAGGCGCCGATGCCGAAGGTTCCCCCGAACGCGAGGACTTGGCGTCGGACGTGACGGCGTCCACCTGGCCCGGCAAAATCTTGTAGAAATCGAAGCGCTGCTCATCCTTGCCGGTCTTTGCCGGTGCTTGCTGCGCCGGCTTGGGCTTGGCTTCGTGCTGAGTCGCCGGCGGAGGCAGCGGCACCGTCTCGCTGGAGTCCAGAGTGGCCTGTTGCTGCGCTTGCGCCGGAGCCGGCGCGGCCGGCGTCGTGGCCGAAGCGGCCTCGGAAATGCGGGTGCCCGGCGCCAGCAGCTCGGTCGGCGGCTGCGGCGCTTCCGCCTTGCGCTCGTTCTTGGGCTGGAAGGCGGCCGGCGAGCGGTTCAGATACATCGCCAACCCCACCGCCACCGCTACGCCGACGATCAGGCCGATGATGATGCCCGCCATCATGCCGCCTCCGCCGCTGCGCGACGAGGAGGAATTGCCGCGCCCGCGCGACGGTCTGGGGGAGTTTTTCAGGTCTCGATTAGCCATTCACCACTACCGCTATGTCTGTCGGACAGCCATCATGCCATCCGTATTTAATTGATCAATTCTATCAAGCGCCGCCTTGCATGACGCGCCTGAGCTGGATCGCCTGCAATACATGGTTGCGGCTTATCGTTTCGACGCCCTGCAAATCGGCGATGGTGCGCGAAACCCGCAGTATCCGATGATACGCGCGCGCCGACAAGCCAAGTTGTTGCAAAGCCTTGGCCAGCACCGCCAGCGCGTGCTCGTCGCCGCGGCAATGCGTCTCCAGCGCCTCGCCCTGCAGCGCCGCGTTCAAGCCGCCCTGCCTCGCCAACTGGCGCTCCCTGGCCTCGAACACCCGCCGGCGCACCGGCTCGCTGCCTTCGCCCGGCCTGGAGTGCTGCAGCTCCTCCGCCGTCAAGGCCGGCACCTCCACCTGCAAGTCGATCCGGTCCAGCAAGGGGCCGGAGATTCTACCCCGATACTTCGCCACCTGCTCGGGCGAGCACTGGCAGCGCCCGGCAGGGTGGCCATGATAGCCGCAGGGGCAGGGATTCATCGCCGCCACCAACTGGAAGCGCGCCGGAAAACTGGCCTGGCGCGCCGCGCGCGAGATATGGATCACCCCGCTCTCCAACGGCTCCCGCAACACTTCCAATACCTTGCGATCGAACTCCGGCAGCTCGTCCAGGAACAGCACGCCATGATGCGCGAGACTGATCTCGCCAGGCCTGGGCTCGCTGCCGCCGCCGACCAGCGCCACCGCCGAGGCGGTGTGATGGGGAGAGCGATACGGCCGCACCCGCCAGCGCCCCGGCTGAAAGCCCTGGGATCCCAACGACTGCACTGCCGCGCTCTCCAGCGCCTCCCGCTCGGACAAGGGCGGCAGCAGCCCCGGCAGCCTGGCCGCCAGCATGGACTTGCCAGTGCCGGGCGGCCCCATCAACAGCAGACTGTGCCCGCCGGCCGCGGCAATCTCCAGCGCGCCGCGCGCGATGGACTGGCCTTTGACATCGCCGAGATCGGGATAGTTCGGCCACTCTCCGCCCAGCGCGCCGGCGAACGGCTCCAGCGGCTGCAAACCGTTCAAGAAGGCGCAGGCCTGAGGCAAAGACGCCACCGCGTAAATGGCTGCGCCGCCAACCACAGCGGCTTCCGCCGCGCTGTCGGCAGGCAACACGAAGGCCCGGCCCGCTGCATGGCACTGGCAGGCCATCGCCAACGCGCCGCGCACCGGACGCACCGCGCCGCTGAGCGCCAGCTCGCCGGCGAACTCATAATGGGCGATATCGTCGTTCTTCACCTGGCCGGAAGCCAGCAGGATGCCGATGGCGATGGGGAGGTCGAAGCGGCCGGAGTCCTTGGGCAGGTCGGCCGGCGCCAGATTGACGGTGATCTTGCGGGCGGGAAATTCGAACCCCGAGGTAAGGATGGCGGCGCGGACACGGTCCCGGCTTTCCTTCACCTCGGTGTCGGGCAGGCCGACGATATTGAACGCGGGCAGGCCGTTGGCGAGGTGGACCTCGACGTCAACCTCCGGCGCGTCAAGCCCGGACAGCGCCCTGCTCGCCACCACCGCCAGCGTCATGGCGCTCAGGAGTGGCCGAGTTCGGACTGCTCTTCCGCTTTAGCCGCGGCCTCATCCGGGAACACTTGGTTCTCCAGCCTGGCCAGGCGCGACTCCAGCGCGGCCAGCTTTTCCCGCGTGCGCGCCAGCACCGCCTGCTGCACGTCGAATTCCTCGCGGGTGACCAGATCCATCTTGGAGAACGTGGAAGCCATCATCGCGCGGACGTTTTTCTCGATATCCTTGGCCGGGCTGGCGGCGATGGTCTCGCTGATCTTGGCGCTGATTTCTTCAAACAGTTTCTGGCTCAACATGGTAGCGGCTCCCGCAGTGTCTTGATCTTCAGCCGAGTGTAGCAAAAAGCGCCCTCGCGCTCCCGCATTTCCTGCCCGCAAGGACATGTCAGCCTGTCTCCAGCATTCATCCAGGCCATGCTGCGGCGCAGCGATGCACCAAAACTGTGCAGCATAAGCAGCCCCGGCGCACAAGGAAAGTGCCAAAACGGACAGCGCGGCCTTTTTTGCAGTGCATCACAATTCAGAGAACGCCCATCACGGGCTGGCACGATTCCTGCATAACCATCCGCAGCAGAACCATCTGTCAATCGTCCGAGAAGGAGCCGCCATGAAACTCGTTACCGCAGTGATCAAGCCGTTCAAGCTTGACGAAGTCCGCGAAGCGCTGTCCGCCATCGGCGTACAAGGCGTCACCGTTTCCGAGGTCAAGGGCTTCGGCCGCCAGAAAGGCCATACCGAGCTGTATCGCGGCGCAGAATACGTCGTCGACTTCCTGCCCAAGGTGAAGCTGGAAATCGCCATCGACGACGCGCTGCTGGATCAGGTGGTGGAAGCCATCGAGAAATCCGCCCGCACCGGCAAGATCGGCGACGGCAAGATCTTCGTCTACGACCTGGAGCAGGTGATCCGCATCCGCACCGGCGAAACCGGCGCCGACGCGGTCTGACCGCTTTGTGAAACTGGGGAAACCATAATGAAAAAGATACTCGCTGCAATGGCTTCCGGGCTCGCCGCCCTCTCGCTGCCCGCGCTGGCCGACGCGCCGGCCGGTCCGGCGGTGGTCGCCGCCAAGGTGATCAACTCCGGCGACACCGCCTGGATGCTGACCTCCACCGCCCTGGTGCTGTTCATGACCATTCCCGGCCTGGCGCTGTTCTACGGCGGCATGGTCCGCAAGAAGAACGTGCTGGCCACGCTGATGCAGAGTTTCGCCATCACCGCGCTGGTAACCGTATTGTGGGCCGTGGTCGGCTACAGCCTGGCCTTCACCGTGGGCACGCCCTACATCGGCGATCTGTCCCGCTTCATGCTGGACGGCATGGTGTACATGAAGGATGCCGGCAAGCTGGCCGTGCATCCGCTGGCCGGCACCATTCCGGAATCGGTGTTCATGACCTTCCAGATGACCTTCGCCATCATCACCCCGGCCTTGATCACCGGCGCCTTCGCCGAGCGGATGAAGTTTTCGGCGATGCTGGCCTTCATGGCGCTGTGGTCGCTGCTGGTCTACGTGCCGGTGGCGCACTGGGTATGGGCGCCGGGCGGCTGGATGGGCGACAAGGGCGTGCTGGACTTCGCCGGCGGCACCGTGGTGCACATCAACGCCGGCGTGGCCGGTCTGGTGACCGCGCTGGTGCTGGGCAAGCGCGTGGGTTTCGGCCGCGAGGCGATGCCGCCGCATAACCTGGTGCTGACTCTGGTGGGCGCGTCGATGCTGTGGGTAGGCTGGTTCGGCTTCAACGCCGGCTCGGCGGGCGCCGCCGACGGTCGCGCCGGCATGGCCATGGTCACCACCCAGGTCGCCACCGCGATGGCGGCGCTGGCCTGGATGTTCGCAGAGTGGGCGACCAAGAAGAAGCCGTCGGTTCTGGGCATCGCCTCCGGCGCCGTGGCCGGCCTGGTGGCCATCACCCCGGCCGCCGGCTTCGTCGACGTCAAGGGCGCGCTGATCATCGGCCTCGCCGCCGGCGCGGTCTGCTTCTGGGGCGCCACCGGGCTCAAGCACATGCTGGGCTATGACGACTCGCTGGACGCTTTCGGCGTGCACGGCGTGGGCGGCATCCTGGGCGCGCTGCTGACCGGCGTGTTCGCGGTCAAGGACATCGGCGGCGCCGACGGCAGCCTGGCCACCCAGGCGCTGGGCGTCGGCGTGACCATCGCCTACTGCGGCATCGTCACCTTCATCCTGCTGAAACTGGTGGACATCGTGCTGGGGCTGCGCGTGGCCGAGGACGGAGAGCGCGAGGGCCTGGACCTGGTGCTGCACGGCGAGCGCGTGGAATAAGCCGCCAGAATCGAAGATTGTTGTGTAAGGGACTTGGCGGGGCTTCGGCCCCGTTTTTTTTCGTCATTCAAAATGAAAAACCGGCCAGAGGCCGGTTTTGATCGATGCGACAAGCTTACTTGACGATACGCAGGCTGGGACGCCCGCTTGGGCGGTTCGGCGACGGATCGTCGCCGCCGGAATCCGGCGCGTCCTCTTCGGCGCTGACCGGCTTCAGGCTGGCCGCCTCCTCGCTCATCGGCTCCACCTCGAAGCCCATGCCTTCGCCGGTCTCCCGGGCGAAGATGGACATCACGTTGCCGATGGGCACCCAGATGTCGCGCGATACGCCGCCGAAGCGGGCGGAAAACGACACCCACTCATTGTCGATGCGCAGGTTCTTGGTTGCGGTATCGGCGATGTTCAGCACGATCTCGTTGTTCTTCACGTACTCGAGCGGCACATCGGTGCGGCTGTTCACCCACACCACGATGTACGGGGTGTAGCCATTGTCGCCGCACCACTGGTGCAGCGCGCGCAGCATGTACGGCTTGGTGCTGGAGCTCATCGCGTCTCCTTTACTTGCGCATCGCCTTTTCGGACGGGGTCAGCGAATCGATGAAGGACTGGCGCTGGAAAATGCGCTCGGCGTACTTGAGGATGGGAGCGGAGCTCTTGCCCAAGTCGATATTGTAGTGCTCCAGGCGCCACATCAGCGGGGCGATGGCCACGTCGATCATCGAGAAATCGTCGCCCAGCATGAATTTCTGCTTGGAGAAGATCGGCGCGATGGTGGTCAGGCCGTCGCGGATCGCTTCGCGCGCCTTGGTCGCTTCTTTGCCGGTGGCGCCGGCTTCCAGCGTTTTCACGTGAATGAACAGCTCGTTCTCGAAACGATGCAGGAACAGGCGGGCGCGGGCGCGCATTACCGGATCGGCCGGCATCAGTTGCGGGTGCGGGAAACGCTCGTCGATGTATTCATTGATGATGTTCGACTCATGCAGGATCAGGTCGCGCTCCACCAGAACCGGCACTTCGTTGTACGGGTTCATCACAGCCAGATCTTCCGGCTTGTTATGGATATCCACATCGATGATTTCGAAATCCATCCCTTTTTCGAAGAGCACGATACGGCAGCGCTGACTGAACGGGCAGGTGATTCCGGAGTAGAGGGTCATCATGGCGGAGAAAATCCTTGACTAACTTAAAAAATGAGTGCAGCGCGCATTCTAGCACCTTCCAGTGGCCACATTCCAGTCTTTCAACACAACATCATGATTGTAAAAAGAAAAAAGGCGGAATCTCTTCCGCCTTTTTCAACTCGTCCGACGGCTTTAGTGCACGTCGCGCCAGTATTCCTTCTTCAACAGATACACCAGCGGGAACAGCAGCAGGCCGAGGAACATCACCACCACGTAGCCGATCTGCTGGCGTTTCACCGCGGCCGGCTCGCCCATATAGACCAGGAAGTTGGTCAGGTCGCGCATGCGGCGGTCGAACTCGGCGGTATTGGCCTTGCCATTCTCCAGCTTGGTCAACGTGCCCGCCTTGACCAGCTCGAGCTTGTGCTCCTCCTGGCCTTCGGCGCTCTTCACCGTTTTCAGCTCCTGCTCGCCCTGCCATTCCCAGAAGATGTGCGGCATGCCCACCTTGTCGAACACCAGGTTGTTCCAGCCGGTCGGACGGGACGGATCGCGATAGAAACCGCGCAGATAGCTGTACAGATAGTCTGCTCCGCGGGAGCGGGCGATCAGAGACAGGTCCGGCGGCGTCGCACCGAACCAGGCCTTGGCATCCTGCTTGTTCATCGCGATGTTCATCTGGTCGCCGATCTTGGCGCCTTCCGGCATCAGGTCGGCCTTGATCTGCTCCTCGGTCAGGCCGATATCCTCCAGCCGGTTGTAGCGCATCATGCTGGCCGAGTGGCAGGACAAGCAGTAGTTGGCGAAGATCTGCGCGCCGCGCTGCAGGCTCTCGGTGTCCTGGATGTCGATGTTCGCCTTGTCGAGCTTGGGCCCGCCCTCGTTGGCGAAGGCCGGCATCGCGACAGGCAGCGCCAGCGCCGCGGCGGCGATCAGGTGACGGATCTTGTTTTTCATTTTCCTTATCCCCTTGCTTACACGTTCATGGCGAACAGCGCGGCCAGGAACACGGTCAGCGCCACCATGGCCACAAACTGGATCTGGCGCTTGGCGTTGGTATCGGTCACCCGCTCCGGCACCGGGACGCTGCCCACGTCGTTCTTGGTGTAGAACGGCATGCCCAGGAAGAAGGCGAAGTAGATCACCGAGAAGATCTGCGAGATCAGCGTGCGCACTTCGGTCGGCGGCATCGCGCCCAGAATGCCCAGGCCGATGAACGCGGCGATGAACAGGATCAGCGCGATCTTGAACTTGGGACCGCGATAACGGATGGACTTGATCGGCGAGCGGTCCAGCCACGGCAGGAAGGCGATCAGCACCACGGCCGCGCCCATCGCCAGCACGCCCCACACCTGGGTGCCGGCGAACGACGGCACGGCGCGCAGGATCGCGTAGAACGGCGTGAAGTACCATACCGGCGCGATGTGCGGCGGGGTCTTCAGCGGATCGGCCTGGTCAAAGTTCGGATGCTCGAGGAAGTAGCCGCCCATTTCCGGCAGGAAGAACACGATCACCGAGAACACCACCATGAACACCACGACGCCGAGGATGTCCTTGATCGTGTAGTAAGGGTGGGAATAGATGCCGTCCAGGTACAGGCCGGTATTCGGGTCCTTGGGCTGCTTCTTGATCTCCACGCCGTCCGGGTTGTTGGAACCCACTTCGTGCAGGGCCATCAAGTGGGCCGCCACCAAGGCCAGCAGCACCAGCGGCACCGCGATCACGTGCAGCGCGAAGAAGCGGTTCAGCGTAGCGTCGGACACCACGAAGTCGCCGCGTATCCACAGCGACAAGTCAGGGCCGATCACCGGGATGGAGCCGAACAGGTTGACGATCACCTGGGCGCCCCAGAACGACATCTGACCCCAAGGCAGCAGGTAACCCATGAAGGCTTCGGCCATCAGGCACAGGAAGATCAGCGTGCCGAACACCCACACCAGTTCGCGCGGCTGCTTGTATGAGCCGTAGATCAGGCCGCGGAACATGTGCAGATACACCACGACAAAAAACATCGACGCGCCGGTGGAGTGCATGTAGCGGATGATCCAGCCGCCGGCCACGTCGCGCATGATGTACTCGACCGAGGCGAAGGCGACCGGGACGCCGGCGGCGTTCAGCGTGCCGTCCGGCTTGTAGTTCATGGTCAGGAAGATGCCGGTGACGATCTGCAGCACCAGCACCAGCATGGCCAGCGAACCGAAGAAGTACCAGAAATTGAAGTTCTTGGGCGCGACGTACTTGCCCCATTGACTTTCCCACAGGGCGGTCAGCGGGAAACGCTCGTCCACCCAGTTAAGCAATTTTTGCGCTTTGCTCATTTTTCGCCCTCAGCTTAT
The DNA here is from genome assembly GCF_039708975.1 of Chromobacterium indicum. Taxonomy (NCBI): domain Bacteria; kingdom Pseudomonadati; phylum Pseudomonadota; class Betaproteobacteria; order Neisseriales; family Chromobacteriaceae; genus Chromobacterium; species Chromobacterium indicum. The sequence goes on along the minus strand of NZ_JAYFSJ010000015.1, from coordinate 117,579 downwards.
TTGTCGTCGCCAATCAGCAGGCGGCTATCGGACAGATACTTGTGCGGGGGGATTTCCAGGTTCTTGGGCGCCGGCACCCCTTTGAACACGCGGGCGGCCAGATCGAACTTGGAACCATGGCAGGGGCAGTAGAAGCCTCCCAGCCACTCCGGCCCCAGGTCGGCGGGAGCCAGGTCGGGCCGGAAGGTCGGCGAACAGCCCAGGTGGGTGCAGATGCCGACCGCCACCAGGAATTGCGGCTTGATCGAACGATTTTCGTTCTGGCAGTACTTGGGCTGTTGATCGACTTCGGATTTCGGATCGACCAGCTTGGGATCGTTCTTGGGCAGGTTCTTGATCTGCTCGGGCGTGCGGCTGAGCACCCACACCGGCTTGCCGCGCCATTCGACGTTGATCTTCTGGCCGGCTTCGATCTTGCCGATGTCGACCTCGACCGGCGCGCCGGCCGCCTTGGCCCTCTCGGACGGGAAAAAGCTCATGAAAAATGGCGTGGCCGCGCCGACTACCGCAACACCCCCAACAGCGCTGGAAGCGATCGTCAGAAAACGACGGCGCCCCGTATCGACTTGCTGTTCACTCATTACAGTCATCCTCAATCGTGGAAATCGAGCCCTAAACCGCTGGATTTTACCCGATTACTAGTAGGGACTTGAAGCTTCTATGCAAATAAATTGAGCGAGACGCCAGCAACTTGCTTAAACAGGGTTATAAACGTCAATAAATTCGACATTTATGCCAGAGACTTGCGCCAAATGCTCGCCTAGTGCCTTGATGCCAAAGCGTTCCGTGGCATGATGTCCAGCGGCGATGAATGCCACATCGCTTTCCATCGCCATGTGGTAATTCTGTTCCGATGCTTCGCCGGTGATGAAAACGTCAACCCCAAGCGCGATCGCATCGGCGAAAAAACCCTGCGCCCCGCCGGTGCACCAGGCCACTCGGCGTGTCGGCTTGTCCTGCCGCCCGAGCAGCTGCGCCTGTCGCCCCAGCGCCCCGGTCACATGCTGGGCGAAGGCCGCGGCATCGCCGCCGCCCGACCAACCGCCATGCCAGAGCAGGTTCTGCTCGCCGGCCTGCCCCGCAGGCTCCAGCCCCAGCGCCTTGCCCAGCTGCGCGTTGTTGCCCAGCTCCAGATGCCCGTCCAGCGGAAGGTGATAAGCCAGCAGGCTGATATCGTGCTGCAGCAGGGCGCGGATGCGCTGCTTCTTCATGCCGCAGATGCGCGCGTCCTCGCCTTTCCAGAAATAACCGTGATGCACCAGGATCGCGTCCGCCCCTTTTTCCGCCGCGGCATCGATCAAGGCCTGCGATGCCGTGACGCCGGTCACCACCTTCCTGATCTCGCCCCGCCCTTCCACCTGCAGGCCATTGGGCGCGTAATCCTTGTAGCGCCAAGGCTCAAGACAGGCATCCAAAATATTCTGTACGTCATTAATCTGCATGGCCTTCATTTCCTCAATATTGATTACTGACGGAGCTTTGTCATTATTCGCGACGGTTCTGTCGAATTGCGCGCAGAATTCCCGTCGCTTTGCCGGATGTTTTTAAAGTGGATAAAATCAACGGAATTATCCGCCCCCGCGCGATGGTTCCCAGTCATGGGGCATCCGGCTTCGCCCGCAATGCCATGCAGCGATATGAGCTATTCTCGACATCGGCGGATGGCATTCGGCGCCAACTCCATCACTTTCACCGGCGAGCCGTTTGCTGCGCTCCCCTGCCCGACAAAGCCGGCGCGCAGAGATCCACTCAAGCGCATGCGGCGGGAAACTCGATCATACAGGAAGCTTCAATGACCATTCTCGTTACCGGCGGCGCCGGCTTCATTGGCGGCAACTTCGTTCTCGACTGGCTGGCCGGCCGCGAGGAAGCCGTTGTCAATCTGGATGCCCTGACTTACGCCGGCAATCTGGAAACCCTGCACACGGTCAGCGCCAAGCCCAACCATGTTTTCACGCATGGCGATATCGGCGACCGGAAACTGGTGGCCAAGCTGCTGCGCGACCATCGTCCGCGAGCCATCGTCAATTTCGCCGCGGAAAGCCATGTGGACCGCTCGATACACGGCCCGGGCGATTTCATTCAGACCAATATCGTCGGCACCTTTAGTCTTCTGGAATGCGCGCGCGAATATTGGAACGGGCTGGAAAGCGGCGAGCGCGAAGCCTTCCGCTTTCTCCATGTTTCCACCGACGAGGTATACGGCACGCTGCAGGCGGAAGATCCGCCCTTCGCCGAAACCAATCGCTACGAGCCGAACAGCCCCTACTCCGCCTCCAAAGCGGCATCCGACCACCTGGTGCGGGCCTGGCATCACACTTACGGCCTGCCGGTGCTGACCACCAATTGCAGCAACAACTACGGTCCTTATCACTTTCCGGAAAAACTGATCCCGCTGGTCATCCTGAACGCGCTGGCCGGCAAGCCGCTGCCCATTTACGGCGACGGACGGCAAGTCCGCGACTGGCTGTACGTCAAAGACCATTGCAGCGCGATCCGCCGTGTGCTGGAGGCCGGCAAGCCAGGCGAAACCTACAATGTCGGCGGCTGGAACGAGAAAACCAATCTAGAAGTGGTCAGCGCGATCTGCGGCATCCTGGATCAACTGAAACCCCGCGCGGACGGCCAAGCCTATCGAGAACAGATCCAGTTCGTCGCCGACCGCCCCGGCCACGACCGCCGCTACGCGATCGACGCGCGCAAGCTGGAACGGGAATTGGGCTGGAAACCCGCAGAAACATTCGACAGCGGCATCCGCAAAACCGTCGAATGGTATTTGAGCAACCCGGTCTGGATAGAGCATGTCAGCAACGGCAGCTACCGGGACTGGCTCGACAAACACTACGGATGAGCGCCATGGCCCGCATACTGATCACCGGTAAAAATGGCCAGCTCGGCCATGAGCTGCAACGCTCACTGGCGCCGCTGGGCGAGCTGATCGCCACCGACAGGCAGGAATTGGATCTGTCCCAGAGCGGGGAGCGCATCGAACAGGCTCTGGATCGCCACTATCCCGACATCATCGTCAATCCGGCAGCCTATACCGCGGTGGACAAGGCCGAAAGCGACGAGGAAACCGCGAACGCCGTCAACGCCGACGCCGTCGGCGCCATCGCGCGCTGGGCCACCCGCCGCGGCGCGCTGCTGGTGCACTACTCCACCGACTACGTATTCAACGGCGACGGCGAGCGCCCCTGGCGTGAAGACGACGCCACCGGCCCACAATCGGCGTATGGCCGCAGCAAGCTGGCGGGCGAGGAGGCCATCCGGCTCGCCGCCCCGCATCACCTGATACTCCGCACCAGTTGGGTGTTCGGCGCCCATGGCGCAAACTTCTTGAAGACCATGCTGAAACTGGGACAGGAGCGAGATGCGCTCAAGGTCGTCGACGACCAGATCGGCGCGCCGGCCCCCGCCGCCCTGATCGCAGACATCACCGCCGAGCTGATCCGCGAGTATCTAGCCAAACCGGCTGGATTCGCATTCGGCACCTACCATCTGGCGCCCCGTGGCGAAACCAGCTGGCATGGCTATGCGGTCTACCTGCTCCAGCGCGCCGCCGAATCCGGCCTGGCGCTTAAAATCGATCCCGCAAACATCCAAGGCATTCCCAGCAGCGAATACCCACTGCCAGCCAAGCGCCCCGCCAACTCCAGGCTATGCTGCGACAAGCTGCAGGATACTTTCGGCATCGCGCTGCCCGAATGGAAAAGCGGCGTAGACCAAGTGCTGGCCCAACTGCTCAGCCCCGCTGCCAATAGCGGCCGGCCGCCGCGGGAATGGCCATAGGAAACCGACAATGAAACGAAAAGGCATCATTCTCGCCGGGGGCTCCGGCACCCGGCTCTATCCGGCGACCATCGCAGTCAGCAAGCAACTGCTGCCGATCTACGACAAACCGATGATCTATTACCCGCTGACGACACTGATGTTGTCAGGCACCCAGGACATCCTGATCATCTCCACGCCACAGGACACACCCCGCTTCCAGCAGTTGCTCGGCGACGGTAGCCAGTGGGGGATCAATCTGCAATACGCGGTCCAGCCCAGCCCGGACGGCCTGGCTCAGGCCTTCCTGATCGGCGAGTCATTCATCAACGGCAATCCGTCGGCGCTGGTGCTCGGCGACAACATCTTCTACGGCCACGAGTTTTCCAATCTGCTGCAGGCCGCCAACACCCAGAACGATGGCGCGACCGTCTTCGCCTACCGGGTCAGCGACCCCGAGCGTTATGGCGTGGTGGAGTTCGACCAACAAGGCCGCGCTCTGTCCATCGAGGAAAAACCCCCCAAGCCCAAATCGCACTATGCTGTGACCGGCCTGTATTTCTATGACTCGCAAGTCGTGGAGATCGCAAAAAACATCAAGCCCTCGCTGCGCGGCGAACTGGAAATCACCGACATCAACAACATTTATCTGCAGCGGCAGCAGTTGAACGTACAAACCATGGGCCGCGGTTACGCTTGGCTGGATACCGGCACCCACGAGTCGCTGCTGGAGGCGGGCCAGTTCATCGCCACCATTGAGAATCGCCAGGGGCAAAAGGTTGCCTGCCCGGAGGAAATCGCCTTCCGCAACGACTGGATCGATGAAGCTCAGGTGCTGCGGCTGGCTCAGCCTCTGCAGAAGACCGGCTATGGCCGCTATTTGCTCACAATGATTGCGAACTAATCCAAACAAAGCAGAATAAGCACCATGAACGTAATCGACACCCGCATCCCGGAAGTCAAGATCATCGAGCCCAAGGTATTCGGCGATGAGCGCGGCTTTTTCTTCGAGAGCTTCAATCACCAGCGTTTCGAGCAAGCCATCGGCCATACGGTCGCCTTCGTGCAGGACAATCACAGCCGCTCCGGGAAAAACGTCTTGCGCGGCCTGCATTACCAACAGGATCCGCACCCGCAAGGCAAGCTGGTGCGCGTCGTCTCCGGCGCCGTGTTCGACGTCGCCGTCGACATCCGCCTCGGCTCACTATCCTACGGCAAGTGGGTAGGCGTGGAGCTGACCGCCGCCAACAAGCGCCAGTTGTGGATACCCGCCGGCTTCGCCCACGGCTTCCTTACGCTGAGCGACGATGTGGAGTTTCTATACAAGACCACCGACTACTGGCATCCGGAACTGGAGCGCAGCATAGCCTGGGATGATCCGGATCTGGCCATAGACTGGCCGCTGAGCGGCATGCCCACGTTATCGGCCAAAGACCAAGCCGGCGCGCCGTTCATCTCGCTGAAGAGCTGAGGCGCAGCCTCATAAGCAAACAGCCCCGCAGGCATACGCCGCGGGGCTGTTTGTTTCGGTGGACATGCGAACATGCCCGCCCGTACGGCTCGATTTACATCATGCCGCCCATACCGCCCATGCCGCCCATGTCCGGCATGCCTGCGGCCGGCTTGTCTTCCGGCAGCTCGGCGATCATGCAGTCGGTGGTCAACATCAGGCCGGCTACGGAAGCAGCGTGTTGCAGAGCAGAGCGGGTCACCTTGGCCGGATCCAGCACGCCCATTTCCAGCATGTCGCCGTATTCGCCGCTAGCGGCGTTGTAGCCGAAGTTGCCCTTGCCTTCCAGCACCTTGTTCACCACGACCGACGGCTCGTCGCCAGCGTTCTTGACGATCTGGCGCAGCGGAGCTTCGATCGCGCGCAGCACGATCTTCACGCCGGCTTCCTGATCGACGTTGTCGGTCTTCAGGCTTTCCAGGGTCGCGCGAGCGCGCAGCAGGGCTACGCCGCCGCCAGGCACCACGCCTTCTTCAACCGCGGCGCGAGTGGCGTGCAGCGCGTCTTCGACGCGGGCCTTCTTCTCTTTCATTTCCACTTCGGTGGCGGCACCGACCTTGATCACGGCAACGCCGCCGGCCAGCTTGGCCACGCGCTCTTGCAGCTTCTCGCGGTCGTAGTCGGAAGTGGCTTCTTCGATCTGCTTGCGGATCTCGCCCACGCGAGCCTGGATGGTGGCGGCTTCGCCGGCGCCGTCGATGATGGTGGTGTTTTCCTTGCCCACTTCAACGCGCTTGGCTTGGCCCAGCTGGTCCAGGCTTGCCTTTTCCAGGGTCAGGCCCACTTCTTCGGCGATCACTTCGCCACCGGTCAGCACGGCGATGTCGGTCAGCATGGCCTTGCGGCGGTCGCCGAAGCCCGGAGCCTTGACAGCCACAACCTTCAAGATGCCGCGGATGGTGTTCACCACCAGCGTGGCCAGCGCTTCGCCTTCAACGTCTTCGGCGATGATCAGCAGCGGGCGGCCGGACTTGGCCACTTGCTCCAGCACCGGCAGCAGGTCGCGGATGTTGGAGATCTTCTTGTCGAACAGCAGGATGAACGGGTTGTCCAGCGCAGCGATCTGCTTGTCCTGGTTGTTGATGAAGTACGGGGACAGGTAGCCGCGGTCGAACTGCATGCCTTCCACCACGTCCAGCTCGTTGTTCAGGCTCTTGCCGTCTTCAACGGTGATCACGCCTTCCTTGCCCACTTTTTCCATCGCATTAGCGATGATTTCGCCAATGTCGGAATCGGAGTTGGCGGAAATGGAACCTACCTGGGCGATTTCCTTGGAAGTCGCGCACGGCTTGGCGATCTTGGCGATCTCGCCAACCAGCGATACCACGGCCTTGTCGATGCCGCGCTTCAGATCCATCGGGTTCATGCCGGCGGCGACGTACTTCATGCCTTCCTGCACGATGGCCTGGGCCAGAACGGTAGCGGTGGTGGTGCCGTCGCCAGCCACATCGGAAGTCTTGGAAGCCACTTCCTTAACCATCTGCGCGCCCATGTTCTCGAACTTGTCCTTCAGTTCGATTTCCTTGGCGACGGACACGCCATCCTTGGTGATGGTCGGCGCGCCGAAGGAGCGGTCCAGCACCACGTTGCGGCCCTTGGGACCCAGAGTCACTTTTACCGCGTCGGCCAGAATGTTGACGCCGGCCACCATCTTGCTGCGAGCGGATTCACCAAACTTTACGTCTTTAGCTGCCATTCTCGAAATCTCCAGAATCTATTTATGAAGTAGGGATAGGATCGGATTACTCAACGATGCCCATTACATCTTCCTCGCGCATCACGAGGACTTCGTCGCCATCAACCTTGACGGTCTGGCCGGAATACTTGCCGAAGATGACCTTGTCGCCGACCTTCAGCTCCAGCGAGCGACGCTCGCCGTTTTCCAGAATCTTGCCGTTGCCTACTGCGAGCACTTGGCCCATGTCCGGCTTCTCAGCCGCCGCGCCGGGCAGAACGATGCCGGAAGCGGTCTTTTCTTCAGCCTCGAGGCGCTTGATAACAACACGGTCGTGCAGAGGGCGAATTGCCATGGATCTCTCCTGTTACATTGGCTGTTGAGAGTGGAACATCAGGTATGTATAGATTGCGGCAGAGCGCTTAGCACTCAACCGTTGCGAGTGCTAATAATAGGGACGCCATCCAAGTATTTCAAGAGGTAGAAGTGCAAAGGGCGTCCTAGACGCCCTTCGGATCAAATCAAAGCCTTCGGCAGGTTCGCCGCAACACCAGCCAGCGCGGCGTCCGAAAACGAATGATCATGCGATAAAGGTAGATATACGTCATGGCAAACAAGACGCAGAAAGTCATCAACACTCCGGTGTTCTGCCAAAACAGCATGGCAGGCACCACGGATATGGAAGACAGCGCCCACAAGTAGGGAGAGGTCAGGCTATTGCGCATGGTTTTATGATCGGCATTCTTGCTTCCCACCATCCAACGCACAAGGCGCTTGTAGACCAGCATGTGCAAATGCAGACCATCAGGCACTCCTGGAGACATCCCACGCAGGAATTTCTTTCGATAAATCGAGTATAACGTTTCAAAAACGGGATAGATCACACACAACAACGGGAACCACGGCGAAACTTGCGGATGGCGCACCACCAGCAGCACCGCCACTTCAGCGATCATGAAGCCCACCAAGTAAGCGCCGCCATCGCCGGCAAAGATCAAACCCCGCGGGAAGTTCCAAAATAGAAATCCAGCAATCGCGCCAATCATCGCAAAACAAATTCCCATTAAGGCCGCATCCTGCACTTTGAAAGCGACATACGCCATCGCCAGAAAAATGAAGATAGACACCACCCCCGACAAGCCATTGTAACCGTCGATGATATTGACCGCATGCGCCACCCCGCCAACCGCAACGACAGTCAGCAGCAGAGACAGCACCCAGAATTGCGACACTAAACCGTCCAATAGGGGAATGTCGAGACGCTGCAACCCAGCACCCAGTACAAAGTAGCCCAAAGTTGCAGCAATGAAAGTAGCCAGCAATCGGGGCAACGGCCCAACCTTCTTCGTCACATCTTCAAGTATCCCGACCGCAAAAGCAGGCAGCGCCACCGCCAACAATCGCAACACCGAAGCATCTCTCAGCAGCCATGCCAAAAAACCGCACCCCACCACCAAACCCGCCGCAATCGACACGCCACCAATACGCGGCACCGGCCGGGCATGAAACTTCTGCACCCCTCCCAAATCATGATCCGCAGAGAAACGCTCATGCAGATGAGCAAAACGGATCAGGCACATACCAACAAACAAGGATAAAAACGTGGCCAACAATAGAATCTGCAACATTGGAGCCTCTTTATATTTCTATCGACAATATCCATGAGGACACCATCTTGCCACAATCAAGAATGGACTTCGCGTTGCAGATGGTGACCCAATGGCTCTAAGTCAAGCAATTGCCGCCAATAAGCAGTATGCATCTCCGGATGAACCATATTCAGTTGCTGCGGCGTTTTTCACGCCACAACAATCCAGCTAGCTTTGCTACTTGCGTGCTAGCGTCCGTAGATTCTCGCTGATAAAGATGATCCCATAGCGACACAGCATGTAGATAGCTGGCCATTTAGCATAGCGCCGGCTGAATGCCCACCCTTGGCGCCAGTTATAACAGGAGTTGAACGCAGTCAACGCCTTACGCACCCCACGCCAGCCGCCCTTGCCTAAGCTAAGGCTGAAGCTCGCCGTCGTTGCCTCATTAACGTAGACGACGCTCCTGCTATCCACGAGAACCTTGAAGCCACGCAGCTTCGCTCCGTAGGCAAAATCCTCGTCGGCACAGTACTGAGGGAAAACCTCCTCGTCAAAACCGCAGCCCACCTCGAAAACACTCCACGGTATCACCAGCAGCCGACCGTACAGGAAATCGGTTTCCAGAAAACGTGACGCAGGCTCATGCCAGGGTGCCCCCCCCCTGATATTGACCTTATGCCGTGCGAAGCGCAGGTCATAACGACCGCCGCAAAAGTACACCTGAGCCTCTTCACCGGGCCGATGCACGATGTTCACTGCTCCAATCACAGCGCCGGGCTCCAGCTCCGATGCCTCCAGCAAACGAATTAACGCCATGGGAGCCAGATCGATATCATCATTCATAAGCAATACACGATCACCAGCGCGCGCTGTCTTCGCGATATGCTTCAGGCCATGATTGACGGTGGCCGTCCACCACATATCTGCATGCCCATCGACGATCTCGGCCGATGGGCATTGCGCTTTAACCGCGTCCCGAGTACCGTCGGTCGAACCTGCGTCGACAACAATCAGTCGCGCCGTCTTGGGCGGCAACTGCGCGCGCACTTTGGTCAAAGTAGCGCACAAGATATCGCGACGATTATGCGAAGGAATCAGAACGTAAACCTGTCCAGAAATCTGAGTATTCATACAATCAGTCACCATCAATCAAAGCACCATACGCACCGCACGCATCATAACGCGCTTCCGTAGCGAGCCCCACCAGCGGCGTGGCAAATACAGCACGCCCAGCGCCAGCGCGACTGCCATCGAACCGTGGTCCGCAGCAGCCGGACACAGCAGCGCAGTGCGCTTGAACTGGCCCACGCTCCACAATCCGGCCAACGCCTGCCCACGACGCCGGTTTAGATAGCCACAGCCATGCTGTCTTACAAGGTCCGTAGCGTACTTCTGCAGTAGCTGCGCGTCACCAATCATCAGATTACGCGGCGTAGCAACGTGCTCGCCAGGATGATGAACAAGGACCATCGCCAGGGTATCATCGAAAGCAAAACGTCCAGCCCGGATCAGACGAAGAGATAAATCATCGTCATGTCCGGAAACTAGGCTCTCATCTAGCTTGAGTGCGGCGTGGGGCTCCCTCCGAAACATGATTGAACTGGTCGGTGCGATTTTGAAATCAAGAAGCGCAGTCGAATAATCAACTGGGCAGATACGAGAACTACGGTCGATGTTCTTCACCAAATCCCATTGATTTCCAACAAACTGGACCCGATAACCAGAGAATAACGCATCCAGCCCTTGCTCCCGGCATCGCAGCACCCGCTCGGCGAGAGTATTAGGTTCGAAATAATCGTCGGAGTCGAGAAAGGTTACAAACTCGCCACTAGCAACCTCCATACCAAGGTTACGACTAACTTGTGGGCCGCTACGGGACGGCTTCTCAATCACAATCAAATCACGCGCTTTATAGCGCTCACGAATGTAAGAGACCGTGCCATCGCTCGATCCATCGTCGACTACGATGCATTCGACCCGCACGCCGGGCTGGCTGAATACGCTGTCCAGTGCATCTGGCAGACACCCAATGCGGTTGAAAGTCGGGATAATGACGCTAATATCGATCATGGCAGTCATAAATTTAAAGGTTTGTCAGAGCCGGCCCAACGCATGGTGTGAAACCGGTGTTTCTTGCTCGCCAACCACTCAGTGCTAACTTACGCAGGCAAGCACTTCCGCAAACTAGCTACAACATATAGGTAAAACTCAACTGCTCAAGATCAACCAACTACCGCAATAAGACATTGGGCACCAAAGACTAATCAATAAATGTATTGATCGTTACCAAATAGTATCTCCAGACAGACACCAGTTTCCATCACTACCATTCTGACAATCGCTCCATGGAATCATCAGGCTGCTCAGCACCAGCAACAAAGTCACGCCAATCGCCAGCAACCGGTGCCGAACCAATCGATGATTGGCACAGAAATCCAGCAGCATCAAGAACAATACCAGATCGCCGAGACGGCTCAGAACCGGACTCACCGCGTGGACCAGCACTACGAAGATTGCATACGCGGCCAAGTAGAAACGTTTACCACCATTGCGATACATCAACCAGACCACCAACAGCTTCATCAACACTGCTGGATATACCGCCTTGCTCTCGTATTGCTGCTCCAGATAGCCCTTGTAACCGGACAAATCGACAACCGTCAGCAGATCGGACTTCAGCCAGGCCAGCGCGATACCACAACCGGCCGCGCTCACCAACCCAATCGCAAGCCATTGACGCCGGCTCAGAGACAATCGCAGCAACGCCAGAGATATCAGTGATGAGTAATGAATAGCCGTCGAAGACAACAATGCCAATAGGCTCGCTCTCTGCAAACGAACATACAGGGATGCGACAATCAATAGCGCGAATGAGTTGCGGACCGCATTGAACTGGAAGTTCAGGTAAAACGAACTCAAGTAGAAGAGCAGAAAAAACAGCGGGTCGCGCAGCCGCGTCACAACCGACATCAACAGCAGTATCTCAACCAGGGCGAGTAAGCGAGTAAAGTCGAAATAATCAAGTCCTAGAGACTTGGCCCCAATCATTAGGGCAGAGAAACCAGGTTCAAGCGGAAAATCCTCGGCGATATCGAACAACCTCTGATAGCTCTTGACATCAGTACCAATCTGTCCCGCATATCCGATGGCGAATATGGCCAGCGGCAGCACCAATGCCCAGCACTCAACACGGGTAAGGACGCGGTTTCTCACGGTTGTTTCCAGCACAAGAAACGTGGTCAAGAACGCGGCAAACACGAATAGATATGGGATCATGATCGTTGGTACAGCGATCTCATTGTGTCCTTGACGCGACCCCAATTGAAACGCGCGAGAACATCACACTGCGCGGGATCGACACGCGCGAAGCCAGGACGTGCCAGCATGTCGGCCAACACGGCCCGCAGGCTGCCCGTACCAGTCTTCGAGCTGCCGTCGAAGAAAAACACCCCCTCGCCGGCAGACGCATAGTTGTACATGTCAACCTGATTGAGCAGCACCGGCGTCCCAGTGGTCAGGGCCTCCAACGCCGGGTAGCTATAGCCGCTTTCCAAGTGGCTCGGCACAACGTACAAGCTGGCATTCTGGTAGATGGCGTGGAGATGCTCCTCTGGGATAAAGCCCAACAAATGCACCCTCCCGGCCAGCGCTGACTCGGCGTTGACCGCAGTCCGGATATCGAAACCCATCGAGGTGCGTTCGAAGATCGGACCGCAGACGACCAGGTCATAACCGATGGCAGGATTCGCTTTCAGCGCGTCGCGATAAGCGGTCAACAGGCCATCCAGGTTCTTGCGCGGCTTGTTGAGCCCGATGTACAGGAAGTAGGGTCGCCGCAATCCATAAGCGGCCTGCAAATCCGCCTCGAGCGGCTCCATGTAGTTTCGGTAACCATGCGGACAAACAATTACCTCATGGAAGGGGTGATGTTTGGCAATCTGCTGCGCGGTGTAGTCCGATTGCGCCAGGATCGTCGCGCGATGACGCCTCAGGCTCCAGATATAGGCGTTGTAGGCCAAGCGGTGAAGCGGCGTGCGAAACTCCCCGGTATCGGTCAATACGTCGTAGAAATGCGCGATCTGCCTCACATGCTTGGGCAGCAACAGCGGGACATTGAAGTTGAGCGAATGCAGAGTCACGCGCCGGTGACGTAGGCGAGCAAACAAGCGGCGGAACTCAGTCTGTTCTCCACGCCCAAATGGCAGCGAGCGAAAACGGATCAGATTCGACAAACCATCCGGAATCGCTGTGCCGTCATTAACGATGTACAGGGTCTCGAACTCGGACTCTAGGTCACGCGCGCACTGGAAGATTCCGCGCGTAACCCGGCCGATGCCGGTCCAGGGCCAAGTGCGCAGGTCGACGACGATAAGTGGATCTTGGGTCTTCATTCAAAGAGTCAAAATGCGGCGTACGGTGGCGGCGACTGTGCGGATCTGCTCTTCGGTCAACGCCAGCCCGCTCGGAATGTAAAAACCACGCTCATATAGACGCTCGGCAACCGGACAATGATCGGATGATGCTATTGCGCCCATGCTATGCAGCACAGGTTGCTGATGCATCGGGTAAAAAAATGGCCGGCTACCAATCCCTTCGGCAGCAAGACGCTTCATTGCGTCAGCCCCGGTCAATCCCAGGCGCTCATCCAGCACCAAGCCGAAAACCCAATAAATGCTGTCGGCGTAGTCGGTCGACGCCAGCGGCAGTTGCACGCCATCCAGATCGCCGAGCAGTTCCTGATACAACGCCCCCATGCGACGCTTGCGCGCGACGAACTCATCCAGACGCTCCAACTGCGCCAGACCCAGCGCAGCCTGCATGCTGGTCATGCGCAGATTCCAGCCAAGCCGGTCATGTACAAAGCGGCTCTCAGGCTTGAAGCACAAGTTGCGCAAACTGCGGCAATGCTCGGCCAAATCATCACTATCCGTGACGATCATGCCGCCCTCTCCGGTAGTGATGTGCTTGTTGGGATAGAAGCTGAAGGTGCTGATGTCGCCGAGACTTCCGCAGGCGCGGCCCTTATAGGTCTGGCCATGCATCTGCGCCGAGTCTTCCAGCACTTTGAGGCCATGCTTGCGGGCCAGCTCCAGCAGCGGATCCATATCGACCGGCAAACCGTAGATATGAACCGCCATGATGGCTTTGGTGCGCGGCGTGATGCGCGACTCGATAGCGCTCACGTTCATGTTCCAGGTACGCGGATCGGCATCGATCAGCACCGGTTTGGCGCCATTGCGCACAATCTGCATCACGCAGGAAATAATGGTGAACGAAGGCATGATGACCTCGTCCCCTGGACCAATGCCCAGCGCCTCAATGGCGGCATCCAGCGCCGCAGTGCCGTTACAGACCGCGATTGCGTGCTTGCGATTGAAACGGGCCGCGAACCTCTCCTCAAAATCCCTAATAAAGGGGCCTTCCGAGGATATCCAACCCGATTCGATGCACTCGAGCAAGTAGCGTTTCTCGTTGCCGTCCAGCAACGGCTGATTCACAGGGATCATGTCGATGTTTCTCTCAGTCTGGTGCCGTTTTAGTGGCTGGAAAACTTGACTTGGTCGGCCGAAACCGGCTCGAAGCGAATCTTGTCGTGCTCGCCGACGTAGGGCCCCTGCTTGACCTCAACGATCTCGCTGGCCTCCAACATCTCAAAACCATGCCCGCCTACAATCAACAGAATGATATCGCCACAATCCAGCATGCGGCTCTCTCGATACTGTTGGTCGTTGCCGTAAAAGTCTACGCGCACGCGGCCGCTCTTGATGAAGAGCACCTCATTAGTGTACTGGACTTCGCGGCTGACGGGATTGTGCACATGTGGCTTGATGACGTAACCCTGCGGTCGATTCATGTAGCCCAATTGCTGAGAATACGAATCCGGTGTCAGGAATTTGATGCCGTCGGCCTTGTAATTGTGGCGTAAAATGAGCGCCATGACGGTATCGCCGTCGCGAATCTCTTCGATCATAGGAATTCCATTCATTTCAGGCGAAGCGGCCTTGGGCTTTTAGACGTTGATAGAGCACCATGTCCCGCTGGCCAATGATCCGCGCGGGGTTACCTGCGACGACCGCGCCGGGCGGGACGTCACGTGTGACGACCGCGCCCATCGCAACCACCGCTCCTTCACCGACGGTCACTCCAGGCACGATCGAGACGTTTGCACCGAGCCAGACAAAATCTTCAATGACAACCGGCCCCGGTAGGTCAACGTCATCGTACGGGATCATCGTATCGCTACGGTAATTGTGATTACTGGAGAAAATCGTCAACCCTCTGCCAGCGTGAAAATACCGACCTATACGTACGCCACCACTGCACTCAATGAAGGTGCCAGACTTGATATGGCTGGTCGGATCGATATGGAAACGTGACAAATCGCCGGCAAGGTAAAAATCATGTCCCCCCTGTGGCACAAAGGATAATGGTATCCCGCGAGCCCGCAAACGACGCACACGCAGTTGCGCCAGCAGACTCGACCAGCGGTCAACGATACAGTCAACTCGCATAGTGCCAAGGAGAAAAAGGATGATTCTAGTCAGCATAGTCATACAGTATTGGGAGAAAAGGGGCGGCGCACCAACGCCAGCATCAGCCAACCAGCGAGTGCAGCATAACCGAGCCCGGTGCCGAAAGCGGCGCCGAATAGGCCAAAATGCGGAATCAGCAACAGATTACCACCCAGCGCAATAACGGCAGCAAGAGCAAAGCCGATCAACTTACTGCTTGTCATGCCATAATAATCTGTCACGGTCCCAATGACCGCATAGACACTGCGCCACTGCATCATCACCACCAACACGTAGACAACAGGGATGGCCTCGGTGTAACGCGCTGGCAAAAGATGACCCGCCGCAAACGTGTACGCGACCAAAAAAAGCGAGGCAAAGGCAATTGACAAGCCGCAGAACCTAACGGCATAGCGCATCGCAACACGCGACGGTAGCTCGCGCCCGTCCTTCAGCGCGGCCATGAGTTTTGGCACCGAAGTGTTGAGCAAAGCGGTAATGAAAGTCAGCATGAAGCCGGCAATAGTGCAGGCAGCACCGTAGACGCCCGCAGCAGCCAGATCCAGGCGTTGCGCAACCACTACCTTGTCCGCCTCATTGAGCAGATAGGCGGGACCGACCGAGACCATCAACGGGGCGCCGAAGCGGACAATGCGCCCGAAGGCCTCGCGATCGAAACGCCAAGATACGATCACAGTAGGCCTCAACCCATAGCGGACCACCAGTAAAACTGCATCAGCCAACATCAGCGCGGCAACGCGAGACTCTGCCGTCGGCGATACCCACAGCACCAGCGCAACAGTCGCAATCGAGGCCGCTATCGAGGTCAGGAGTTGCACTAGCCCATAGGCGACGGCACGCTGCTCCATTATGTACTCAATGCCGGCCATGGTGACGAAGAACTTGAGCAGCGCCATTAAAGGCACGAGCAGCACCAGGCCATCAACCCGGCCCGAGAGCCAGACCGGCACTGCGACGATCTGGCCAACCACGAAGGTCATCAAAGCAAAATGGCTATAGGAGCGACGGAACGCCACATAGCTGTCAGCATCAAGCTTGGCCTTGTTGATTGCAACCAAGTTATCCGCGCCGAATCCGATTACGGCATTAGCAATCAGCAAAGCACCAAGCGTAATGGCCACCCGGCCAAACTCATCCGGCGCGACGTGGCGAATCATGAAGAGCGTAGTCAGCAATCCGATCACGCTCGCACCGGCCGAAAACGATAGATACACCGCCAATACCCGAGCACGAGAAGCCAGGCCACACACGCCCCGCAGGGCAGCGCCCACGCAGGAGCCTGTTATCCACGCAATCATGCGATGAAGCCTCCCCGCTGCGGTACAGCCAAGGCGGCATAAAGATCCAACACCCGGCGCGTAGCCACGATGGCCGTGAACTCGGTCTCAAACCGGCGGCGCGAGGCCATGCGCATGCGCTCAAGTGTCTGTGGCTTGCTCAACAAGGAAACAATCGCCGCCCCCAATGCCCGCGCGTCGCCAACCGGCACATTCAATCCGGTTTCGCCATGACTATTGACCCAGGGCACGCCTGAGCCTGCGATGTTGGATGCCACGATTGGCAACCCGTGTGCCATCGCTTCCAATAACACAACGCCAAACGCCTCTGCGCGCGAGACCGATGGCAGGCAGAACAACGTCGCGCGCTGAAATAGCTCGCGCAGCGACGCGTCGTCGAGCCGTCCGGCCAATTGCACTCGGTCGCTGACACCATACCGCGCGATGCGAGCCTCTAGCTCGGCGCGGCGCTCGCCGCCTCCGACGATCACAACTCGGCAACCAGACGGCAGATCACGCGCGGCATCGACGAGCACCTCGAAGCCTTTGTATGGCACTAACCTGCCGACTGCTAACACGATCTTTTCATCAGCGCGCGAGGCTTTGGGCTGCTCTGCTTTCCCTATCGCGGGCGCCAGGATCAAGCCAGGCTCATGGTCATCGTCGAGAACATCGGGATCTTCAATGCCAATTGGCACCACGCGGACCTTATCGCGAAAACGACGCAACAGCGGAGAAGCGTCGGCATAAGCCTGTGACGTTGCGATCACCGCATCGGCGCGGCGCAACAACAGCCGCTCCAATGGATACATCATCCGGCCCAGCCACCCCTTGTTGATGACGTCGCTGTGCCAATGCACGACAACCCGCCCCGGCAACCGCGCCAGGACAATAGCCAGTGCGGCCAGCATGTTGGGGACATGCACATGAACAATGTCGTACTCGCGCGCGCACCGCAGAAAGGCATAAAAATATTGCCAGCTGATGGGCTGCGAGGCGGTCTTCTTCCAGACTGGAGCGCGTAACACCTCGACATCGCCGATCCGCTCGCGACGCAAACTCGCGACATCGCCAAAGCACAACACGGTGACCTCATAGCCCGCCAGAGCAGCTCCTTGCGCGATATCCTTGGTAACCGTCTCAATGCCGCCAGCATCCGGATGGAAGTATTTCCCCAAATGCAGAACTTTGGTCGGATGGTTGAAGGCGTTGCCAGGCGTATCAACTCGTCGTTCAGCCACGTGTATTCCTCACAGACACCACACGCGGTGGCCTACAATATCGAGCAGCCTGCTGTAAACTGCCCTGAATCTCGGTCAACATTGTCCCCACGCTCAGCAGGCGCGAAATCGCAGCAATGTCAGGCTGGAGCATCGCGTCAACCCTGTGGGATTGGTGTTCGACACCATACTCGTCTTCGCCCTCGGCCAGATCGGCAACCAATACGTGGATACCGTCATGACTCGAGCACGCGACGATAATGATCTTGGAGTCCATCAATTGAGTCACTGTGCTTAATTGCGTGGCCGGTGAAGGTCTGGTTGCGGGTGAGGGGCGACGCGAATCGCCCATCTGACGATTGCGAGTCCATCCTTCGCGGTTGCGGGATTGAAGGGATTTGAACCACGAACAATCAAGAAAGCCTCCTTGGACGCCTCTCATCTTGCAGGTGCTCGTGCGCACCTGCAACTGAGGCAAAGCCACGTGACCGATGCAGAGGGAACGGTGCGGAACGCGCCCCTCCATCGCCGGCACTGGACGACAACATCAATAGCTGCCTCAAATCAATGCTTGTGACCGAATCGTCATTGGTGATGCCACTATGATAACCGGCGCGTACGCCGTCGTCATCTGCGAAACGGTAGCCCCAGATCTGCAGAATGCGAGTCGCGATCACGAAAACAGGCTGCTCCACCAGATCGTCTAGCAAGTGGTAGAGATACAGGGGTTCGATGCCCTCATACTCGATGCTGAGCAAGCCGGCAGAAAAATAGGATGCCAAAGCTTCTGGACGATAGTCGAGAATCATCTCCTCGATCGTACCAGCCCGATCGATAACGCTAACGGATGGAAACTCCCGCGCCAATAACTCGCCTATACGAACTACCCAACCTTGCGGCTCACGTGGATGGAACTTGAAGTACACGGTTTCGTAGCCATCTGTCAGCATGCGCATCAGTCGGCACAGACCCGCAATGTAGGCCTCATCGGTCTGGTAATGGTCATACATCCGCTCGTTCAGAAAAACGACGCTACCTCGACGAATCTCGCAACGTTTGCGAGCAGGCCTGAGGACACAGCATGTTGATATGTCGCGGTGCAGTCTCACATCCTTGTATAGTGCGATCACGTCGATCGCGCTGTTCGGCAGACGGGGGAACACTTGGCCATTAACCTTGAAGAGCCGGCTGCGCCCCAGTCCAGGCACCAACCGGAAAGCAAACTGAATGCAGCGCTCGCGCAAGGTCAGCCGCTCGCTGTCTGGCACTGACATCGGGATATAGGTGGCAAAGCCTCCGTCCTCCAACATTACGACATGCGCGCCGTGGTTGTGGAAGTACTGAACTATGATCTGGTTGAGCCACTCGACCTCGGTAAAGAATAGCAGCGTGTCACTGGGGCTAGGGTTCAACACCTGGGCAACATCGTGGCCGAGCACACAGTAGCGCCAAAGCATGCGCAGCAAACCGACGCGGCCTTGTGGCGTATCGAAACGATGTACGGCTTCGAAGTCAGCCATATCGTTCGGCAACGATAGCGCGTGCGGCACCGCGATCAGAGTCACACCGGAGCCAGCACCCAGCTCCGCGATGCCATGACGGCGCAGCGCATGCAGTTGATAGTCATTGTTGACCAGGACGTACAGCATGGCCGCGTTTACACTATCATATGGCGCTCAAGCGCCTCAAGAACCAGCGGCTCGAGCGCAGCCGCAATGCACCGCGCGCCCTGCTCGTTGAGATGATAGCCATCATCGACAAACAGCTCGTCGATCAAGGTCATATCCAGGAACGGATGCAGTACGCGCAGGCATGGGAATTGCGCCGCTAGACGATCCAGCACCGCGTTGTACGCATCAATCTGTTGACCAATGTGTGGATTCTTCGATGCCAGACGACGGCTGGCAGGCAAAGTCGAAAGCGCGATCACTCGGGCATCGTGGGCGGCGGCTCGCACAAGATAGCCGCGCAGATTGCGCTCATAGGCCGCCAACGGAACGAGACAGTTGCTGGCCTTGCGACCACGCCATGCTTCCAGCCACGAGGACAAGCGCCAACCCAGGCCGAACGGCAATCGATAGACATACGCCGCGGTCCGCTTATGCAAAACACGAGGCGAACAATCGCAAATTCCAAGCTGCAGCACGACCAAGTCTGGATTATAGAACTCCAGGCAGTCGGCGCCCTGATTACCTTCATCATTCAGACGCTCAGAGGTCGAAAGCCTCTGGGCACGATTGATCCAAGTAATCGCGGGCAAGCGCTCTTCCAGCATGCCTGGCCAAGTGTGCTCGTAGGCGACATCGTTTCGCGGCAAAGCGAGCGAGTCGGCAACAATCAGTCCCCTGGGGCGCAAGGACTTGCCAACAACAGAAATAATGGAAGACATAGTAGCGGACAATTGTCAGGCAGAACGCGCGTAGCCAGCAATAGCGCAGAAATGCTCGAGATTGACGGCCAGCTCATCAAGCGCACAAAGCGCGCCGGTGTCGGCCGCATAAAAGGCCTCCACTTGGCGGAACAGCCCCGGCTTGTACTCGGCATCCAGCCGCGCATCCTCCAGGTCGGCGGCAACCTCCTCGATTTGCACCGACCCCTTGCGCATTACTTGCAGCTTCTCCATCGGTCGGAAGATCAGCTTATGTTGTCGGGTACAGAACTCCAGTCCCCAACGCCCAGGCGCATCCCAGTCGGCATGATATGAGAACGGGACATGGCTTGTCGTCACGCCGCTACCGACAAACACGGCGCTTGCCGGATGCCAATCCAGCGCTCCAGCGCATGTGGCGTGCAACTGCGCGGGTACGCCGCCGAGATGAAAGGCCAAATCCAGCACGTGCGACGAGTTGCCCAACGCCCACAGTTCTTTCACGCCAGGCGCCTTCGTGAGCGTCACGATTTCGTGTCCCCACTCGGTAAAATCAAAGGTGAATGAGGTTAGTCCACCGTCGTTTTCAATAATCTCGCGTGCGCGGCGTACCGAAGCCAGAAAACGCCGATTGTAGGCAATATATACCCTGGCACCAGCCAAACGAGCGGCGTCTTGCAACGGACCAATCTGGTCCGGCCGCATCAACCCGGGCTTCTCGATAAGCAGATGCTTCACGCCAAATCTCAGCAATGCAACGCTGGTCTCGTATAACGCCTCCACGCCAACGGATACGATAGCGGAGGTCACGCCGGCGACGAGACCGGACGCGATTGCAGCGTCAAGGCCTCCGGTTTGCACCGGCACGCCGGTCTTTTCCGTAAACTCGGCCGCGCTCGTCGCGCCACGGCCGATAACAGCAAATTTACGCCCCTGCGCCTTCAGAACCTTGGCATACTCCACTGCCATGGAACCACTTCCAATCAGTAACAACATAATATAAGACTCCGGATCAGGTAATGGTGCACCGCGCGTGGTTACCAGCTACGGTACCTGCGCATTCCGCAAAGGCAAATAGCAAGGGGAGATGAGCGGCGACGGAATCGGCATACGGGGTCAAATCGCAGCCATTACCGGACAGCAGCTGGCTGGCAATCACTCCTGTCATCTCACTTTGATAAGGCAAGCGGAAGGTACTGGCGTCGTCCCCGCCCTGGCCAAAACGCCAAAGTTGGCCAGCGCCTTCAGCAATGAGCACTGTCTGGCGTCCATAGTGCAGCGTGACAGTGATTGGCTTGGTCGAACCGCGAATCGAGCGCACAGTGAAACGCGTAGCACCCACTTCGCCGGCGATCTCGCCGGTCAGCTCGACGTAGCCATTGCGTTTGCTCGCCATCACATCGGCGTCAAAGCGGGCCTCAAGTGCCTTCAGCTCGGTCTCGCCGGCCAGGAACTGGACCAGATCGACGAAGTGCACGCTATTGCAGCACAGTCCCCAGTCGCCGCCGTCAACGGTGAATTGCAACAACTGGTCGTCGCGAGTCTGTTCGCGCAACTCGCGGTAAACACTGAAGTGGCGGCGCGGCGTATTGACCCAGGCGGCAATGCCATGCTCGGCAATCAACGAAGCCGCGCGCTTGTACTGTTCAGAGTCGTTAAACAGGAATTTTTCCAGCACTAGATGGCGAATTTTCGCCACCCCGACTAACTGTTCGATCACATCAAGGCGCTGGTTCGCTGTGGTGGCGACAATCACCAAGTCAAGCGTGGCTGGCAGCGCATCCGGCGTCTCATACACATGAATCGCAGGCAGCGAGCCGGAATCCGGCGAGGCGATGAAGTCTTCTACCGCACGGCGCGAAGCCTCGAATGGATCTACGACATGGATGGTCAGCAACTCAGTCGACTTGACCAAGCCTTGCAGGTGGCGGCGGCCGAGTTGACCGGCGCCGATAATGGCAACTTGATTCATGGTGGGGCTCACTTCGACCAGCCATCGTCGACAACGATGTTCTGACCATTCACGTAGGAGGATAGATCTGAGATCAGGTACACCAGGGTACCGGCCACGTCAGCCGGCTCCAGCATGCCCTTGTGCTGGGCATACGCCTTGTAACGCTCCAGAAAAGGTTCGGGTTGATGATCAAAGATTCCCCCCGGCGATAGCACATTAAAGCGTAACGCCGTGCCCTGGTAGTAGCGCATGAAGTACAACGACAGGTGCTGGATCGCGGATTTGATGGCCGCATATTCTACCGGCATGGTCATCGCCGTTCCCTCGTAGATATCGAACCGCGGAGCGACGTTGCCGTAAATGGACGAGACGTTGACGACATGGCCGAAGCCCTGGACTTTGAAGAACTCGGCAAAGCGCTGCGTACTGAGAAAATAGCCCCCCAAGTGCGTGCTGACGTTCTCGCAGAAGTCCGCATACTCAACCTGTTCCAGCTTGCGTCCATACTGCTTGTTGCGCGGATAGGCATTGTTCACGACCGCATCGATTTTGCCGCACCTAGCCTGGATGCGGCTAATCAGCGCATCGAGCGACTCACGCACCGTGATATTGGCGGTTTCCGCGATCACGCTCGCGCCGGGAATTTTGGCCGATAACTCATCGCAAGCGACGCGACAGCGCTCCTCGTCGAGGTCGGCCACGATCAGCTGCGCGCCATGACGCAGCAGTGACTCGCCAAAAGCTTTGCCGAGCAGGCCCGCGCCGCCAACCAACACGACCGTCTTATCCTGCAACAGGGATGAATCAAGCGTCATCGATTTGGACATCATTGAGTGATTAGTTGAAACGACGGAACACAGGCTTGATCGCCGGACCGATCAAATACTTGTCGACCCCCTCCGCGATGCCGCGCGCGCACACATCCATTGCGGCAGCCAGCGCCTCGCGGGTCTTTTCCAGCTCGGCGTCTCCATGGCGATAGCTAAGCGCCAGCCAGGGCATCAACACGCCCTGCTTGATCATTTCCTGCGCGAACAAGGTTCTGAGCTCAAGCCAAGGCGCGCCCTCGCCAGTGACTGTCGCATAGTAGGGGCTGACTGCGGGGCCGGCCGCGTAGAAATGCTTTGCGATGCCGGCCTGCTCGGCTGCTCCATTGATCTCAGCTTGCAGCTTGGCGCCATACGTCCACAAGTGATCGACGACGGCATGCTCTTCGAGAAAATCCATCGTGGCAAGATACGCGGCTAGGCCGCACATCTCTGCGCCGTGCGTCGTCGAGAGCAGGAACAGGCGCTCCTGCCCCAGCTGATCTATCGACCCCAGCGACATCAATTCGCGCCGGCCGGCCACTGCTGCGACAGAAAAGCCGTTGGCCATCGCTTTGCCAAAGGTGCACAGATCGGGCGTGACGCCATAAGTATGCTGAGCACCCTTCAGGTGCCAACGGAAGCCGGTGATCATCTCATCGAGAATGAAAACAATCCCGTGCTTGCGGCACAGCGCCTCGACCTGCTGCAAATAGTTGACTTCACGGCTATCAGGGCCGATGAAGGTCGCAGGCGTATCCGTCGAAGCGGGCTCAAGGATAACGCAGGCGAATTGGTCTGGGTATTCGGCGATCAGCCGCTCAAGGGAGCCGATGTCGTTGTACGCGAACGATTTGGTCTGTTCAATGGTGCCGACAGGAATACCCTTGGTGATGGCGGTATTGCCGATGAACCAATCATCGTAAGAGAAAAAGGGATGCTGGGCGCAGCGCGCGACAAGGTCGCGCCCAGTGTAGGCGCGCGCCAGCTTGACCGCGGCGGACGTGGCCGTGGAGCCGTTCTTGGTGAACTTGACCATATCGACCGAATCGATCATGCCTACCAGTCGCTCAGCCGCAGCCAACTCGATCATGGATGCGCGCGTCAGGTTGTTGCCGGCCTCCAGGCCGCGAATCGCGGCCTCGTTGATCGCGGGCTCGGAATAACCGATGGACACGGCGCGCAGCGCCATGCCGTAATCCAGGAAACTGCGGCCGTCAGCCGCCCAGACGGTGCTCCCCTTGGCGCGTTCAAGGATTTGCGGCGCATTTACTGGATACTGGTCGTCGCCGCGAGAATAGGTGTGCGCGCCGCCTGGGATCACTCGATGCAGCCGCTCGCTATACGACTTGGCGTGGGTTGCGGTTTGTTCAGAAGAAACGCCCATATTGAAATTCTCCCAATATTGTTCTGTAACCGAAGCATTGATTCGATGCAGTCCACGGCTCAGCACGGCCTGCACCAAGTCGGATGCAGGCAGTTGCTCCCACCCCTGGATCTCACGTGCCGTCACATCGAAAAACTCGAGGTCTTCCGGATAATCCAGCGTGGCTCGCACCTGTTCGGCCCCAGGACAGGACAGCACATCCTCATGAACGGTCATGCCGTCAAAGATGCGTCCCCAACCGGTTTCTAGCACCGAAGCATCCGCGCCGCGCAGCGCCTGTTCCAGTACCGGCGTTGCATACCCCCAGGCATTCATGCCCAACGGCAAACCGCTAGTCTTGGCCAAAGACACGCCGGAAACGAGCGCATCATACACCGCGCGCATCGCCTCCGGCGCGCAGAAGATGTCATCGCCATCAATAGACAATAAGGCATCAAACCCGTGAGCTTGCGCGACTTGCAGATGGCGCAATGGAACGTTGTCGTCAGCGCCGAAGAATAGCTGCGCGGGAATGCCGGATGTCAGCGCCGAAAACCCTGCGTTGCGATCCGGATTGCCAGTTGCGATCCACAGCGAGGCCGCGCCGCCATCAAGCTCAGCGTGAAACTCAGCGGTGATCCGCTCCAACAGCCAGCGCAACGCCGGACGGCCAGCCATGTCCCGCAGATGCTTGTCGGACAAGCGCGTGGAACCCATACGCGCCGTAATGAGAATAGCGACGCGCATGATCAGATCGCCTGAAAAGTCGCCGTAGCGTCAGAACGCTCCAAGGCGTACAGCAATTTGAGCACACGGTGATCTTGCTCCAGCGAATTCGGAAACGCGGCCTTGCCGGCGACTGCGTCCAGGAAAGCGCGAATCTCATCAATATACATATTCTCGCCGATATTCTTGTTGTAACCTGGCTCGGCCTGTTCCATCTGGTAGACAAACTCAGTCCACTGGGCGGTTGCGCCGTCGAAAACCTTGATGGCAGCTTCGTCCCAGGACCAGGCCAGCAGTGCCTTGTCGCCATTGATGGTCAAGCGGCGGGTTGCATGGCGCGACACGACATCGACAGTAATAGTGGCGAGAAAAGTGCCATAATCGAAGAGGCCATTGTAGGTATCGTCGATGTATTCGGCGCCGGCGATGTCGATTGTTTTCCGATACTGGCCCGCGACACGACGCGGGAAGCCAAACAGCTCGGTGAACCACGTCATTTCGAACGGCACAATCTCGCGCGCGCCGCCAGTCGCCGGGTCGCTGACGTAATAGTCGGAAACCGGCTCATAAGTATGCCAATCCGGCAAATACTGGCCGGAATGCAGCATTACATTGGATATCTTACCCAACCGCCCACTGCGCACGATGCGCGATATCTCCGCGATTGCCGGATGGAAGTGCAGCGTCGTAGACGGCGCAGCAACCACGCCAGTTTGCTTCGCCAGCGCAACGACTGCCGCAAGGCCATCATCGACGACGCTGGCCTCGACAAAGAACGGCACGCGATGCGCAAGGCAGGCATGCATCGCCGCAACATGGGCCTTTGGTGGCAACGAGATGATTGCGACATCCGGCGCGAAACTTGTCCACAGCTGATCCAGCTCAGCCTCGACGCGTATGCCATAGCGCTGCGCGGCCTCGTCGCGGCGGTCCGCTCGCAAATCCACGCCCACAATGTCCATCACGCCCAAAGCCTGCAAGCAACGAACACGCCGCTTGCCCATAGAGCCCAAACCGATAACAACTGCTTTCATATATTTCTACCGGGAAAATAATCAATTGAAAATATTGTGAAACTCGCTGTTGGCCCGTTCGAAATCAGGTAGGCGGCCAATATCCAACCAGTAGCCATCGATCTGGTGCGCGCGGGCCTTCATGCCGCTCCTGAGTACAAGATCGAACAATGCCGGCATATCAAAGAAGCTGCCAGTCGGAACCAAATCCAGCACTTCGGGCGACAGTACATAAATGCCAGCGCTGACGACAAAGCGCTGAACCGGCTTTTCCTCGATCGAATGAATATGCCCCTCCCGCACATTGACCACGCCGAATGGGACCTGCATCTCATATTGACGTACCGCCATCGTGGTGTGGACACCCGCTTCAGCATGCTGGTCAATAAGGAGCCCGAAGTTCTCCTTTGTCAGCAAATCCGCGTTGGTGACGATGAAAGGCGAGGCGGGACGTTCCGGCAGCAGACTCAAGGCACCGGCGGTGCCCATGCGCTTCTCTTCGCGCACGTAGCGGATATCGACGCCAAGCGCCGAACCATCGCCAAAATGCTGCTCAATCTGCTCAGCCTTATAGTTCACCGCGAGGTAAAAACGGTGAAAACCCTGCTCGGCATAACTGCGAATGATCGTTTCAAGCAACGGTCGGGATCCAACCTTGAGCATCGGTTTCGGGGTGTCGCGCGTTAACTCCTGCAATCGCGAACCCAAGCCTCCGGCCATAATCACCACCCAGTTATCACGTCGCGCGGCGGTCAGATAATCGCTGATAAGCGCCAAGCCGATAACGATGCCATCAGCATCAACAATCGGCAATTGGTGGCGCCCGGTGCGGCGCATCGTAGCCTGGATCTCATGGGGAGTGGACGAGCTGGTAACGACTGTCGCTCCGGCATGCATAACGCGGCAGACCCGGTCATCCATGCCCAATCCGCTCAACAACGCGCGGCGCGCGTCTCCATCAGACACGGTTCCTAACAAACGACGATGCTCGTCAACAACCACAGCCAGCTGCGAGCCTGCCGAATCGATAATCTCCAACGCCTCTCGCAGGCTAACATCGGGGCCGATCAGGGCTGATTGCCAGCTCTTCATCGCTTCACTCCAAGAGGGCGCGCGGGCACGCCGCACACAACTTCACCGCCAGCGCTATCGCGCACAACGACGGCGCCCGCGCCGATCACGGTATCAGCGCCCACACTCACGGATTGGCGCAATACTGCACCAGCGCCGATAAGGCAGCCGTCGCCGACATGAGTTTGGCCACACAGCGTCGCACGCGTCGCGACATGGCACCATGCGCCAACGATCGCGTCATGCTCAACCACCGCCGCGGTATTAATAATCGTGCTGGCGCCAATCCGGGCGCCAGCCTGCACAATCGCACCGGCCAGTACTTGGGCGTCTGCAGCCAAGGTCGCATGCCGCGAGACCACCGCTCGAGGATGAATCACAGGCGCAAAGGTCCAGCCCTGCGCTTGCAGCCTCTGCTGCGCGCGGGCCCGCGCTGCCGTTCGGCCGGAGCCCGACACGAAGCCCAGGCCGTTCACCAGCCTCACTCGCTCGGGCACATACCCTGCAAGCGCTTCATCCCCCCCCAGCACGGGCAACCCCAATCGTCGCGAGCCATGAAGGCTGGGGTCGGGATCGGTATAGCCCAACACTTCGATGCCGGATTCGAGCAGGGCATCCGCCACTACGCCCGCATGCCCCCCGGCACCGATCACGATCACAGGCAGACTCATGGTTCGATCTGCTCGTCGGGAGAGAAATCACGCGTGGCGGGACGCCCCACCAACGACCAGATCTCCATCGGCGACATGCCCGTGCCAGGCCGCTTGCAGTCCAACATATCCAAGCTAAACAGCTCCCCAGCCTCAATTGGACGGCCAGCGACAATCGAACGGCGCGCCACGGCGCGATTGGGATGCTCGGCTGGAGCCGGCAATTTGCGCGCGCTCCCTAGAGCAGCCTCAACGTTGCGGATTGCCCCCACCATGTGCTTAAGCTCATCCGGCTCAAGCGAGGCCAGATGATCTGGCCCCGGTAATAAACGATCGAGCGTGAAATGTTTTTCAATCACCGTGGCACCGCGGGCAACGGAGGCAACAGATACCTCGATACCCAGCGTATGGTCCGAATAACCGACCGGCAAACCAAAAGCCTGCGCCATCGTATCCATCGCACGCAGGTTCACCGCCTCCGCCGGTGCAGGGTATTGCGTGACACAATGCAGGAGAGTGACATGACGGCGCAAGGCCTCCTGGCCCTCAACGCTGAAGTAGCAAGCATCAATCTCGTTTTGACTTGATGGCTGGCCATCATGCAGTAGCCCCCAGGCCAACACAGCCAGGGCGCGCTCCAAATCAGTCAGCGTCGACATGCCGCTGGATACCAGCAAGCGCTGGCGCAGCTGGGCTGCCTGCAGCAGTAGCGGCGCACAGGTGATATCGCCAGATGGAATCTTGATCGCCGGCATGCCAAGTCCGCCGAGGAACGTCAGACTGGCCGCATCGAAGGCCGTCGACATGAAACGAATGCCCCGCGCTTGGCAATGTTCGATCAGTGCATGATGGTCCTCAAGCTTCAATTCGAGCGCGCGCAGCATCGCAAGCTGATTGCCGCCCTCCTTCGTATTGGATATCTGATAACTGGCCTTGCCGGCCTTCGCCGTGGCCAGCAGCTCGGCCTTGAAGGTTTGGAATTTGACCGCGTCAGCGCCAGCTTCGGCAGCGGCATCGACTAGACGCAACGCCATGTCCAGCGAGCCGTTATGGTTGACTCCAGCTTCGGCGATAATAAAAACGGGAGATAAAGTCTCAGGCACGGGCAGCCTCTATCATGTGAAAAGTCTTCTTTAGCATGCGTGCCGCCGGCGGCATTGCCCGCAACGCATCGACGATACGGGCCGCGCTGCGGCCATCGCCATAAGGATTCTGGACACCGCTGCAATCCAGCGCCTGCGCGCAGGTAATCGCATCGCGAATTGAACCGCGCTCGGGTTCGCAATGCAGCACGGATGCCGCCGCTAGCCGGCCGCGCTGCCGATCCCCGACGTCGACGGTCGGTACCAGAAATGACGGCGCTTCATAAAGTCCGCTGGACGAATTGCCGACGACGACATCCGCCTCTCGCATCAGGCTCAGGTAGCGCAACTGTCCGAGTGAAGCAAACACTCGCACGCGCGACCTATCTTTGGCCCACGCCTGCAACGCAGCCGCCAACCCGCGACCGCCGGTATCGGCATTAGGCAGAGTGAACCACAACACCCACTCTTCAGGCAGGACATCCAAAGCAGCCAGCAGTTCCTCTTGCTGACGCAACCCATCTGCCGGCTCAAGCGTTACCGGATGGAAAGTCACCAATGCATTGCGCGCCCCCAGTGGCTGCCCCAAAGAGACCTCCAGCGCAGTGCGGTCCAGCAACTGCAGCCTGCTCAGATGATCCAGCCCCGGGCTGCCAACAACGTGGACGCTGCGCGGATCCTCCCCCATCTGGACAACTCGCTGACGAGCAGTCTCGTTCGTCACTAGGTGCAGGTGCGCCATCTTCGTGATGGCGTGGCGAATCGCCTCATCGAAGGCCCCTTCGGTGGTGTCCCCGCCGGCGATGTGCACCAGGGGCACGTTGTGCACCATCGCGGCTTGCGCGGCGGCCAGGATTTCGAAGCGGTCGCCCAATACAAGCATGGCATCCGGACGCAGACGCTCAATGGCATCGGAAAAACCAATCAGGCCCAGCGCCATCGACTTGGCGATGCCACCCGGCGCATCGCTCGAAACCAGCATGTCGACCCGCGCGCTGATGGGAATACCATCACGCTCTATATCACGCACGGTCAAACCGAATTCGGGCGAGAGGTGCATACCCGTAACGATAAGCTGCAGCTCAAAATCCGGCGCAGCGAGAAGATCGCGAATGGGCCAGTACAGCAGGCCATACTCGGCCCGGCTGCCCGTGACGATAGCAATACGGCGGCGGGTCACATGCTCTCCGGGATCAATTGCGGACTGCTCGGAATATTGATGATTCGGCGCGCAAGGTCTCGCGCCACCGGCAGCGGCGAGGCAGGACAGTCGCGGTACATTGGCAGCGTGTTCAGCAACTCCCAGACAGGGCGCGTCATCAAGCCAGCGGCGTTGGTCGCCCGCAGCACGTCATCTCGCTGCTCGGCACACTCCTCCGACAGGATCAGCGTCTGCAGCCAATAGTTGGCTCGGGTATCGGGACGCTCAAGGAAGAGCGATGCGCCGGCAAAACCTTCAAACGCCTGCTGGTAACGCTGCGTCAGTTCGCGCTTGGCATCGATGAAAGCGCTGATGCGCTCCAGTTGAGCGCATCCCATCGCGGCATTCAGGTTGGGCAACCGGAAGTTGTAAGCTACCTCGTCGTGGAAGAAGGCCCACGAGTGAGGCTGCTTGGCGGTTGTCGTCAGATGCTTGGCGCGGCGAGCCAGGTCCGAATCATTGGTGATGATCGCCCCGCCGCCGCCGGTGGTGACGATCTTGTTGCCATTGAAACTCAGCGTCGCGCAGACTCCAAAGTTACCCGTATGCCGACCATCCAGAAAGCTGCCCAGCGACTCTGCCGCGTCCTCGACCACGGCGAGCCCATGACGCGCCGCTACCTCGTTCAGCGCAGGCATATCCACCGGGTGGCCAAAAGTGTGCATGGGGACGACCACGCTGATGCGCCGACCAGTCAATCGGTTGAACAGCTCGCCGTTGCGGCGCTCGCCGATCTCGTCCAAGTGCTTGGCGAGCGCGCCTGGATCGATGCCCAGCGTGCGGGTCTCGCTATCGACGAAATGCGGCCACGCGCCATTATGGCGCACCGCATTGGCTGTCGCGACGAACGACAGCGCAGGCACCAGTACCTCATCGTCCTGGCGCACCCCGGCCAAGTGCAATGCAATCTGCAATGCCGAGGTGCCGTTGCTGACCACCACCGCATGCGCAGCTCCGGTATACGCGGCGAGGTCACGTTCGAATCGGTCGACGAATGAACCCACGGACGACACCCAGCCTGTTTGGATGCACTCAGTCACATAAGCCAGCTCATTACCTTTGAGCAAAGGCTCGTGCAGCGTGACCCGCCCGTCCCCAACAACATGGCGAATACGCTCGGCGATGGAATCAGAAAAGGACATGGCGGATCAGATATTGTAGTTGCCGGCCTTGTAACGGCCGAGATTCGACGGTTCCGTGAACCAGTCGATCGTTTCCTTCAGGCCGCGACGCAAGCCATCAATGCCGGCATACTCCGGCCCCCAGCCGGCCAGTTCACGCGCCAGCCTGTTATCGGCCCACAGGCGCTCAACCTCACTCCCTGCAGGACGCAGACGTTGCTCGTCGCTGGTGAAACGCACATCGCGGCCCATCAGTTCCGCAATCAGACGGGCCGTATCGCCAACCGATATCTCGTAGTTGCTGCCCACGTTGATCACCTTACCCAACGCCGCGTCGCACTCTGCGACTGCGCAGAAACCCCGCACGGTGTCTTGCACGAAGTTGAAGTCTCGCGTCGGATGGATGGCACCCAGCTTGATCTCGTCCATGCCTGCGGCGATCTGCGTGATGATCGTCGGAATCACGGCGCGCGCCGACTGGCGAGGACCATAAGTATTGAATGGACGGATCGTCGCCACCGGCGTCTCAAAGGACAGGAAGAAACTTTGCGCAATCTGATCCGCGCCGATCTTGCTGGCCGAATAAGGCGACTGCCCTTGCAGCGGGTGCTCCTCCGTGATCGGGACAAAGCGCGCCGTGCCGTAAACCTCGCTCGTGGAGGTGTGCACCACGCGCTCCACGCCCAACTCGCGCGCCGCCTGCACAACATTGAGTGTGCCTTTGACGTTGGTATCGATGTAGGTATCCGGCGAGTGATACGAGTAAGGGATGGCAATCAGCGCCGCCAGATGCAGCACTACGTCGCATCCCTGCATCGCCGTGCGCACACCATGGGGATCGCGGACGTCGCCAGCGAACACCTCGAATGAACGCCGGATGTCCTCCGGGCTTTGATCCAGCCAGCCCCAGCTATTGAAGCTGTTGTAATAGACGAAGGCTCGCACGTCGGCGCCCTGGCGCACCAGATGCTCAACGAGATGGGAACCGATAAAACCATCCGCGCCAGTAACGAGGATTTTCTTGCCTTGCAGTTTCATGATCGTAATCCGCGTCGCATCACTCGTTGTAGTCGTAGGCTTTGAAGCCGGCCTGTTTAACCAGATGGTCGCGACAGGCTGCTTTATAGTCGCTCACGACCATCTCGCTGACCAGCTCGCGCAGCGTGGTCTTGGGGGTCCAACCCAGCTTCTGCCCCGCGCGGGTCGGATCACCCAACAATGTCTCAACCTCAGTGGGACGGAAATAGCGGGGATCGACTTTGACGATGACGTCGCCCACCTTGCATTTGGCCTTATCACCGGTCACCGCCGAAACGCGACCGATCTCATCCACGCCCTCGCCCTCAAAAGTCACCGTGATGCCAAGCTCGGCGGCAGCGAAATCGACAAACTGGCGCACCGAGTACTGCACGCCGGTAGCGATGACGAAGTCCTCGGGCTTGTCCTGCTGCAGCATCAACCACTGCATCTCGACATAATCGCGAGCATGGCCCCAGTCGCGCAGCGCGCTCATGTTGCCCAGGTACAGGCAGTCCTGTAATCCGAGAGCGATACGCGCGATAGCACGCGTAATCTTGCGCGTGACGAAGGTCTCTCCACGAATAGGACTTTCGTGATTGAACAGGATGCCATTGCAGGCATACATACCATAAGCTTCGCGGTAATTCACCGTGATCCAGTAGGCATACAGCTTGGCCACCGCATAGGGACTGCGCGGATAAAATGGCGTGCTTTCTTTCTGTGGCACTTCCTGTACCAAGCCATAAAGCTCGGAGGTGCTAGCCTGGTAGAAGCGCGTCTTCTTTTCCAAACCGAGGATGCGGATCGCCTCCAGCAGACGCAAAGCGCCAATACCATCGGCGTTAGCGGTGTACTCAGGTTCTTCAAAACTTACCGCCACATGACTCTGCGCCGCCAGGTTGTAGATTTCGTCAGGCTGCACCTGCTGGACGATTCGAATCAGGTTCGTCGAGTCGGTCAGATCGCCGTAGTGCAGCTTGAAACGCTGATCCGGATCGTGCGGGTCTTGGTAAAGATGATCAATGCGATCGGTGTTGAAGAGACTCGAGCGTCGCTTGACTCCGTGCACTTCGTAACCTTTGGACAGCAGGAACTCTGCTAAGTAAGCGCCATCCTGGCCGGTAATACCAGTGATAAGAGCGACTTTCTTGTTCGACATCGTATTCTTTCTTCGCAAAATCAGTATCGGAAAGGAGCAGCTTCATAGGCCAGACGTAGCCCTTCGCTCAACGGGGTGCGCGCACACCAGCCCAACGCTTCCAAGCGACCGACATCCAGCAATTTGCGCGGCGTGCCATCTGGCTTGGACAAATCAAATACAATGCGCCCCTCAAAGCCTACAGTGGCCATCACCATTTCGGCCAACTCGCGGATCGTCACATCCTCGCCTGTGCCGATATTGACCAGATCGCCGTCATAATCCCGCTCCATCAGGTGAACGCAAGCATCGGCTAAGTCATCCACATACAGAAACTCGCGGCGCGGAGCGCCGCTTCCCCAAACCACGCACTCCTTGTCGCCGCGCAGTTTTGCCTCATGCGCCTTGCGCAGCAGCGCCGGCAAAACATGGCTGCTGGCCAAATCGTAATTGTCGTTGGGTCCATAAAGATTGGTGGGCATCACGCTCACATACTGTCGGCCATACTGGCGGTTGTAGCTCTCGGCCAACTTGATACCCGCGATCTTGGCTATGGCGTAAGGCTCATTGGTCTGTTCCAACAAGCCAGTCAGCAGGTACTCTTCCTTGATGGGCTGAGGACAGTCCCGCGGATAGATACAGCTGGAGCCGAGGAACATTAACCGCTGCACACCCGCCAAATGCGCGCCATGGATGAGATTGGCCTCTATCATCAGGTTCTGATAGATAAAGTCAGCGCGCTGCAGATTGTTAGCCTGAATGCCTCCCACCTTGGCAGCGGCAATGAAAAGGTAATGCGGCTTCTCATGAGCCAGGAACTCATGCACCGAGCGTGAGTCGAGCAGATCCAAATCTGAACGGTCGGCGGTAAGGATGCTTGTGTAGCCCGCGGCACGCAGTCGTCGCGCAAGAGCGCTGCCAACCATGCCACGGTGGCCCGTTACAAAAATCTTACTATCTTTGTCCATGCTGCTCACTGCCGACCATAGGTATCTTCGAAGCGCACGATATCATCTTCACCCAAATAGCTCCCAGACTGTACCTCTATGATTTCCAATGGAATCGTCCCCGGATTAGCCAACCGGTGCACCTCGCCCAGGGGAATATAGGTCGA
This sequence comes from Chromobacterium indicum, assembly GCF_039708975.1. Classification (NCBI taxonomy): domain Bacteria; kingdom Pseudomonadati; phylum Pseudomonadota; class Betaproteobacteria; order Neisseriales; family Chromobacteriaceae; genus Chromobacterium; species Chromobacterium indicum. Next base: position 83,374 of record NZ_JAYFSJ010000015.1, on the reverse strand, counting down.
CTGATTCTCAGTCAGCAGAATGACATTGTCACCATTGGTAATCTCGGCGGTACCTTTGACCACGATCCAATGCTCGGCACGATGGTGATGTTTTTGCAGGCTCAGGCTAGCCTTAGGCTTGACCTGAATGCGTTTGACTTTGAAACGCCCGCCTTCATCAAGGCTGTCATACCATCCCCAAGGACGGTGAACCTTGCGATGCAGCGCATACTCTTCCCGCTTTTTCTGCCCCAAGGCATTGACAACGCGTTTGACATCTTGACTGCGCGACTGATTGACAACAAGCACAGCGTCAGGCGTTTCAACAACAATGACGTCGTCAATCCCGACCAGGCTGACTAACCGGCTGGTTGCATGCACAAGTGTATTGTGGCTGTCGATTGCCAGCACATCCCCAACATGCGCATTCCCGAACTCATCCTTCGGCAAGACTTTCCAAACGGCATCCCAAGCGCCCAAATCGCTCCAGCCTGCATCCAGAGGAACCATTTTAATATCGAAACGGCTGCCCGGGCAGCACTCCATCACGGCATAGTCAACGGAATCGGAAGGGATTTTGGCAAATTCGTCCCTGCCGGGCCTGATAAATTGAGCATCGACAGTACGCTGAGTCCAAGCAAGATAGGTTGCATCCAGAATATCGCTGCGAAACTGTTCTAGCGCCTTCAGCCACACAGAGGCCTTGAGTACAAACATGCCCGCATTCCAATAATACCCACCCTCAATAAGATAGGACTCGGCAGTTTCCTCGTCTGGTTTCTCAACGAAACGCTTAACAACCTGAGCACTACCATTTGCATTGGCATTGTGGATCTGGATATAGCCGTAGCCCGTCTCAGGACGATCTGGCGTCACCCCCAGAATCACTATCGCTTCGTTTGCCGCCTCGCGGATCGCCGACTGCGTTGCCGATGCAAATGCCACAGCATCAGTCACCATCTGATCAGCAGGGGTAACAACCAAAACCGGATCATCGCCACTTGCCATTGCAGCCAAGGCCGCCAGAGTCAGCGCTGGCGCCGTATTTCGGCCGGTCGGCTCAAGCAAGGCTGCCCCCAACTCGATATCGACTTCACGCAACTGCTCTGCGGCGAGGAAGCGATGGTCCTCACCTGTGACAATGAGCGGAGAAGCAATCTTCAGGTCAACTTCACCCAAATTTGACAGGCGCTGCGCCGCTTGCTGAAACAGGCTTTCCTGACCATTCAGGCACAGAAACTGCTTCGGAAAACCAGCCCGGGAAAGTGGCCACAAACGTGTCCCTGAACCACCACACAAAATGACGGGAGTGACCTTGATCATGATTTTCGTCCTCTCCAGCCTGTTTGATCAACTTCTAATTTCCGCATCCAGCCCCCTGCTTCATATCAGAAAAGCCTTGGTCAGCACCGCACGCTACCATCATCGGGGCCAGCAGATTAGGCATAACCGAGTTTGTTGTTATCACCGGAGAAAGCCCTGCCTTTTGACTAAAATCCTTGCCAATCAGCGGCTCATACAGCTGATTAGCACATCGCCTTCCTCAGTCTTTGCGCCAACGCCGGCTAGGATACTCTTGCCACCGCAGGCCCAGCCGCACTCTCCAAGAACTCAACAGGCCAGGCGGTCACGGGAGCAATGCCAAAGAGTGAACACATGGATCAAGCGCACAAGCGTCCGGCCCGCGTCACGTTCAGCAAACTCGATGAGAGCACTCAATGATGAGCGGATTCTAGTGAAAACGGCCATTAGGGGGAAGAGGCTTCCGAACTTTTAGGCAGGAAGTCTCTAGCACATCCCTCGCTTAATTCCGCCCAAAACATCGGCACTGGCTAGCCATTCACCATCATTGACAGTGCGATTAATTATGCGCCTACCACGAACCCGCAATCGAATCGAACGTTCGCATCAAACGCATTTGGAATCCAGTCATCAAGAGCCGTCGCAGAAAACTACAGAAATCCACCTGCGTCGCCCCCCCCATAAACGAACCATTGACTGTTCGCGCCGACACAATACATATCGGCACTCTTGCGACCACCCAACCATGGCATCGCGCCTCAAAAAACCAAGAAAATGTCCGCTAGAACCATTGTGGAGCCGAAAAATTCAACGAGTTTAATATTGCTTATCATTCTCAATGTTACGCCTTCAAAATTGTCCCCTTTTTTTTGTGACGTAAGGAACCACAACCAAAAGTTGCGCGCACTCATGACTAACCGTACCCCCCTCCTGGCAATTTGGGCTCATCATTGAGAAGCTGCGACGCAACCAGTTGTGCATGTCCAGCGAGCCGCTTCCTTTGCACCACGCTCAATGACTCGATGTAAGGCCGGATCTAAGAGTCTGTTTACGATCTTTTTACGAGCAGCGCAGCCCGCAGCAGAGTGCGTAGGCTTTCATCATTCCAAGGCGCCGCATCTGACCCGTCGGCCGGACAGCCTTATGGGGCCTTTTTCTGCCGGCGCATGGTTTTGGCGAACGTCTCTTGCAGTGAATGACACTGCTGCAGGCCGATTTTCGCGCCCTGCATCCGACAAAAAATGGCCGCTGCCGCAAAAAGATCGTCAGCAGGCTCTAAGATACCAATCGATGCCAATAAGTAGATGAGCCATCTCATCGGTATCAGCATGGCCTCATCCAAGCCGCCCACAACTTTAGTCGAGCTCTTGCGTCACGATGAGCGGCACGCGAAGCGCGCCCTGACCACAGGCTACGCCCCGGAACAAGGGATGCAATTATCCATGGCCCCTTCTCCTCGACACCATATTCTCTTAAATGGTGGCGAACGCGTGCCATTGTACGGATGGGATGATGCAAAAATGCAGCCTGTGGTTGTGGCGCCAAGGCATCTGTAATGCAAAAGAGCCAGGGGGAACGGCCCTGGCTTGGCTACCACACTCCCAAATATCCCAACACCCCCTCCGCGGCCTGCCTTCCATCAAACACTGCCCTCACAACAAGATCCGCACCACGTACCATATCCCCGCCGGCAAACACCTTGGGGTTGCTGGTCTGGTATTTGTACATGCCATGCGGAGCGGCTTGCGTGCGGCCATTGGGAGCCGTGGCTATGCCGTGCTGTTCCGACCATGGCGCCACTTCAGCCTGGAAGCCAAAGGCGATGATCACGTGGTCGCATTCTACGATTTCTTCGCTGCCCGGCACCGTTTCGGCGTTGCGGCGGCCCTTGGCGTCCGGCTCGCCCAGGCGGGTTTCGGCCAGCTTCACCGCCAGGGTGCCGCCTATCATCGGCTCGATGGATACCGGCTGGCGGTTCCACTGGAATTCGACGCCTTCTTCGCGAGCATTGCCCACCTCGCGCTTGGAACCCGGCATATTAGCCTCATCACGGCGGTAAGCGCAGATCACTCGTTTCGCTCCCTGGCGGATGGCCGTGCGGTTGCAGTCCATTGCCGTGTCGCCGCCCCCAAGCACTACCACCCGCTTGCCGCGCATCGATATCGCAGCCTCCCCTTGCGGCAAAGTGCCAAGGCTTTGGCGCACATTATTGATCAGGTAGGGCAGCGCCTCCAGAACGCCCGGGCTGTCTTCTCCCGAGAAATTGCCGCGCATATACCGATAGGCTCCCATGCCCATGAAGATGGCATCGTGCTTTTTCAAGAGCTTGTCGATGGAAATATCTTTTCCAACCTCGGTATTCAGCACAAACTCGACGCCCATGCCTTCCAATATTTCGCGGCGACGGCGCACAACGTCCTTTTCCAGCTTGAACTCCGGAATGCCGAAGGTCAGCAGCCCGCCGATTTCCTCATAACGGTCATACACCACGGCCTTGACCCCGTTGCGAGCCAGCACGTCGGCGCAGGCCAGACCAGCCGGGCCGGCGCCGATCACTCCCACTGTCTTGTCCGTCCACACCACTTTGGACATGTCCGGCCGCCAGCCCGCCTTGAACGCCTCGTCGGTGATGTACTTTTCGATACTGCCGATGGATACCGCGCCGAAACCGCCCTGGTCCAGCGTACAGGCACCCTCGCACAGCCGATCCTGCGGACAGACCCGGCCGCAGATTTCCGGCAAGCTGTTGGTCTGGTGCGACAACTCAGCCGCTTCGAACAGGCGCCCCTCCTCCACCAGCTTCAACCAGTTGGGGATGTAGTTGTGCACCGGACACTCCCACTCGCAATACGGATTGCCGCAGGACAGGCAGCGCCCGGCCTGATCGGCGGCGTCCACCGCGTGCAGAGGCTGGTAGATTTCCTTGAATTCGATCTTGCGGACCGAGGCGTCGATCTTGTCGCCCGGGTTGCGCGACAGCTTCATGAACTGGAATACATCGGACATCTTGTTCTCTCCCGCTAGGGTGGGCGGCGCCGCGCGCCGCCCTGTATTTGGATGGCTGCCGGCGCTTAGTCTTTGAGCAGGCTTTCCAGCTTGGCGGCCTTGGGCTTCACCAGCCAGAAGTAGTCGACGTAGTCGTCGAAGTTCTGCAGCATCGCGTGGCCGGTTTCCGAGCCGGTCAGCTCCACATGCTTGGCGATCTTCTCCAGCAGGTAGGCGCGGTACATGCCCATCGCCTCGCCGTTGATCAGGTGGATGTCGATCAGCTCATTGTTGTAGCGGTAGGCGAATTTCTCGTTCGGGTCATAGACGAAGGCAAAGCCACCGGTCATGCCCGCGCCGAAGTTGTAGCCGGTTTCTCCCATCACGATCACGGCGCCGCCGGTCATGTATTCGCAGCAATGGTCGCCCGCGCCCTCGATCACCGCCAAGGCGCCGGAGTTGCGCACGCCGAAGCGCTCGCCGGCAATGCCGGCCGCGAACAGCTGGCCGCCAGTGGCGCCATACAGGCAGGTGTTGCCGATGATGATGGATTCGCTCGCCTTGTAGCCGGCGTCCTTGGGTGGGTAGATGGTGACGCGGCCGCCGGCCATGCCCTTGCCGACGTAGTCGTTGGCGTCGCCTTCCAGCTCCAGGTGCAGGCCGGCGGCGTTCCACACGCCGAAGCTCTGGCCGGCGCTGCCGCTGAACTTGACCTTCAGGCAGCCGAACGGCAGCCCAGCCGCGCCGTGGACGCGGGCGATCTCGCCGGACAAGCGCGCGCCGATGGAGCGGTGGGTATTCTCGATCGGATAGGCCAGCTCCAGCATTTGCTTGTTGTGGATGGCCGGCAGCGCGTCTTGCAGGATCTGCTCGGCCAGCTCGCCCTTGTCGAAGGACGGATTGCTGGCGCTGACGCAGAAGCGCGGCTCGTTGTCCGGCACCGTGCCTTGCGACAGCAGCGGCGCCAGATCGAGACGGCCCTGGCGCTCGCTCTCCCCTGCCAATACGTCCATCAGGTCCATGCGGCCGATCAGCTCTTCCATGCTGCGCACGCCGAGCTTGGCCATCCACTCGCGGGTTTCGCGGGCGATGAACAGGAAGTAGTTGACCACCATCTCCGGCAAGCCGATGAAGTACTTGGAACGCAGCTTGACTTCCTGCGTCGCCACGCCGGTGGCGCAGTTGTTCAAGTGGCAGATGCGCAGGTATTTGCAGCCCAGCGCCACCATCGGCCCGGTGCCGAAACCGAAGCTCTCGGCGCCGAGAATGGCGGCCTTGACCACGTCCAGGCCGGTTTTCAGGCCGCCGTCGGTCTGCACCCGCACCCGGCCGCGCAGGCCGTTGGCGCGCAGCACCTGCTGCGCCTCGGACAGGCCCAGCTCCCACGGCGAACCGGCGTATTTGACCGAAGTCAGCGGCGAGGCGCCGGTGCCGCCGTCGTAACCGGAGATGGTGATCAGGTCGGCATAAGCCTTGGCCACGCCGGCGGCGACGGTGCCGACACCGGGCTCGGCCACCAGCTTCACCGACACCAGCGCCGATGGATTCACCTGCTTCAGGTCGAAGATCAGTTGCGCCAGGTCTTCGATGGAATAGATGTCGTGGTGCGGCGGCGGCGAGATCAGGCTGACGCCCTCCTTGGCGTGACGCAGCCGCGCGATCAGGCCGGACACCTTGTCGCCGGGCAACTGGCCGCCCTCGCCCGGCTTGGCCCCTTGCGCCACCTTGATCTGCAGCACCTCGGCGTTGACCAGGTAGTGCGGCGTGACGCCGAAGCGGCCGGACGCCACCTGCTTGATCTTGGACATTTTCTCGGTGCCGTAGCGCGCCGGATCCTCGCCGCCCTCGCCGGAGTTGGAACGACCGCCCAGACGGTTCATGGCGATGGCCAGCGCCTCATGCGCCTCCGGGCTCAACGCGCCCAGCGACATGCCGGCCGAGTCGAAGCGCTTGACGATGGCCTCAACCGACTCCACCTCGTCCAGCGGAATCGGCTCTCCGGCTAGCTTCAGTTGCATCAAGTCGCGCAGCATCGCCACCGGACGGGTGTTCACCGCCTCGGCATATTGCAGATAGGCTGTGTAATCGTCGTTCTGCACCGCCTTTTGCAGTTGCATCACCACGTCCGGGTTGTAGGCGTGGTATTCCTCGCCGTGCACGTATTTGAGCAGGCCGCCCTGGGCGATGCCGCGCATCGGGTTGAACGCCAGCCGCGCCAGCTGTTTCTGGTCGGCTTCAAAATCAGCGAAATTGGCGCCGGACACGCGCGACACCGTGCCTTTCAGACACAATTCCACCACTTCCTCGTGGATGCCCACCGCTTCGAACAACTGCGCGCCGCGGTAGGAGGCGATGGTGGAGATGCCCATCTTGGACAGCACCTTGAGCAGGCCCTTGTTGATGCCCTTGCGGTAGTGCTGCAGCGCCTCGTTGGCCTTCAGCGCCACTTCGCCGCTGCTCACCAGCTCGATGATGCTTTGATAGGCCAGATACGGGTAAACGGCGGTGGCGCCGTAACCCAGCACACAGGCCATCTGGTGCGCGTCGCGCACGGTGGCGGTTTCCACCACGATATTGGTCTTGCAGCGCAGGCCGGCGTCGATCAGCGCATGATGCACGGCGCCGGTGGCGAACAGCGCGTGGATGGGCAGCCGCTCGCCGGTGGCGTGGCGGTCGGACAGCACCACCACCACCGTGCCCTCCTGCACCGCTTCCACCACATGGAGGGCCAGACAGATGATAGCCTCGCGCAGCGTGGTTTCCGTCGGGTCGTAGCACAGGTCGAAATTGGTGGCCTTCAGGTAAGGCTCTGGCCGAGTAGTGACGCGGGTGAACTTTTCATGGCTCAGCACCGGACTGCGCACTTCCAGCCGCTTGGCGTGCTCGGCGCTCTCCTCGAACATATTGCGTTCCGGGCCGAACACCGTATTCAGCGACATCACCACCGCCTCGCGGATCGGGTCGATCGGCGGGTTGGTCACCTGGGCGAACTGCTGGCGCAGGTAGTCGAACGGCGCGCGCACTTTTTGGCTCAACACGGCCATCGGCGTGTCGTCGCCCATCGAGCCCACCGCCTCCTGGCCGTCGGCCGCCAGCACGCGCAGGATCTGGTCGCGCTCCTCGCGGCTGAGGTTGAACAGCTTCTGCAGCCGCGCCAGCTCATCCTTGGACAAGGGTTCGACGCCGGCATCGTCCTCTATCGACAGCTCCAGGTACTTGGCGCTGTCCTTGATCCATTGCCGGTACGGCTTGGCGCTCTTCAATTGCGCGTCGATGTCTTCCGGCATCAGCAATTCGCCGTTCAGCAGATCGGCGCCGAACAGCTGGCCCGGCTTGACCCGGCCCTTCCTCACCACGTCCTGGGCGCGGTAATCCCATACGCCCACTTCCGAAGCGATGGTCAGGATGTTGTCGCGGGTCAGCACCCAGCGCGCCGGGCGCAGGCCGTTGCGGTCCAGCATGCAGGCGGCGTAGCGGCCGTCGGTCAGCACAATGCCGGCCGGGCCGTCCCACGGCTCCATATGCATCGAGTTGAATTCGTAGAAGGCGCGCAGGTCCTTGTCGGTGCTGTCCACGTTCTGCCAGGCCGGCGGCACCAAGAGGCGCAGCGCGCGGAACAGCGGAATCCCGCCCATCAGCAGGCCTTCCAGCATATTGTCCAGGCTCATCGAGTCAGAGCCGTCGGTCTGGACGATGGGACGGACCGCGTCCATGTCGAGGTGCGGCGAGGCCATGATGCGCTCGCGCGCGCGCGCCCAGTTGCGGTTGCCCTGCACCGTGTTGATTTCGCCGTTGTGGGCGAGGAAACGGAAGGGCTGGGCCAGCTTCCATTGCGGCCAGGTATTGGTGGAGAAGCGCTGGTGGAACACTGCCAGGCTGGATTCGAAACGCGGATCGGCCAGATCGACGAAGAAACGCGGCAGATTGTCCGGCGTCACCAGGCCTTTATAGGAAATGGTGTGCGGCGACAGCGTGGGCAGATAGAAACTGGGATCGTCGTCGCGACAGGCCTTTTCCGCCTGGCGGCGGCCCATGTACAGCCGGCGCTGAAAGGCCAGCTCGTCCATGCCGAACGGGCAGTTCACGAACACCTGGGAGATAGCGGGCAAGGACGCCAACGCGGTCTCGCCGCAGGCGGACAGATCCACCGGCACCATGCGGAAGCCGGCCACTTCCAGCTGCTGCGCTTCCAGATGCTCGCGCAGGCGCGCCAGGCTGCGCTCGCCCACCGCGTGGTCCGAGTGGTGGAACACCAGTCCGGCGGCGTACACTGACTTCAACGCGATGCCGGCTTCGCCGGCCACTTCGCGCAGAAACCCATCCGGTTTCTTGAACAGCAGGCCGCAACCATCGCCCGACTTGCCGTCCGCCGCCACAGCGCCGCGGTGGGTCAGCTTGGCCAACGAGGAAATGGCGGTGGCCACCAGCCAGTGGCTGGGCTTGTCGTCCAGCTGGGCGATCAGGCCAAAGCCGCAGCTGTCCTGTTCGAACTCGGGTTTATACAATGTGCCTTGCAGGCGGCTCTGTCTGTCCATTTCTCTGCCCATTTATACTTTGTAGTGATACGTTCGATTCTACGGGCAAGATCGCGCCAGCCGCAAGACAGTTTGGCGCAGCGCAACAATCATTTTATTTCAATCATTTGAAGCGCAATGACTTGTTTTGATATGTAATTCCACTACTCGATTACTGCATTTTTTTTGAGTTTTTGAGACAAAAATTTTCAAAAAAACGACAGTATTTCTCATTGAAAACCAGATACAAAGTAGCCATTCCAGCAATATTTTGTATTCTGTCAGACAAAATTCAGAAAAATCATGAACCGAGACGAGCAGTCGCAACAGACCCTGCAATTCGTCCGCCAGCTGGCGGAACAGGCACTTTCCCGCTCCGCCGGCGCGCCGCTGGTGGGCGGCAATCAGGTGAGCCTGCTGTACGACAGCGCCGAGAACTTCCCTGCCTGGGAAAAATCCATCGCCTCCTGCCTGGATTCCGTCTTTATCGAAATGTATATTTTCGCCAATGACCAATTTGGAATGAAAATACGGGATATCCTTATAGAAAGAGCAAAGCAAGGCATCCAAGTTTGCCTGCTCTATGATTGGCTTGGCAGCTGGCGCGCTCACTTGTCCAGCTTCTTCAAACCGCTGTTGGAGGCGGGCGCCGAAGTGCGCGCCTATCACCCGCCCAGCCTGAGCGCCGGGCTCGCCCTGCTGGGACGCAACCACCGCAAGATGATCATCGTCGACCGGCGGGAGCTGTTCGTCTCCGGCCTGTGCGTCAGCCAAAGCTGGCAGGGCCAGCCCGACAAGGGTCTGGCGCCGTGGCGCGACACCGGCCTGGCGCTGCGCGGCCCCTTGCTGGCGCCGGCGCTGGCCGCCTTCGCCGACAGCTGGGCCAGCTGCGGCGAGCCCTTGGACGCGCGCTGGCTGGCTCCTGCCGATACGCAGCCCTGCGGCGAGGCGGCGGCGCGGCTGATCGCCACCACGCCGTCCACCGCGCGGATGATGCGGCTGGACCTCCTGGTGGCCAGTTTCGCCCGCCGCACCTTGTGGCTGACCGACGCCTATTTCATGGCCACCAGCCTCTATCTGTCCGCGCTGAAGCAGGCGGCCCGGGACGGCGTCGACGTGCGCCTGCTGGTGCCGCGCTCCAGCGACATCCGCTGGATCGCCGCCGTGTCCCGCACCCAATACCGCCCGCTGCTGGAAGCCGGGGTGCGGGTGTTCGAATGGAACGGGCCGATGATCCACGCCAAGACTGCGGTGGCCGACGGCCGCTGGGCCCGCATCGGCTCCACCAACCTCAATCTGTCGAGCTGGCTGGTCAACCGCGAGCTGGACATCGCGCTGGAGGATGCCGGCCTGGCCGGGGAGCTGGCCGACCGCTTCCTGCAGGATCTGGAGCAATCCACCGAGATCGTGCTGCGCCAGGAACGGCGCAAACCGGTGCCCCGGCCGATAGGCAAGCAGGAAAAGCGGCCGCGCGGCACGCCCAAGGAAATGGCGCTCAGCAGCGCCAGCGCCGCGGCGCGGCAGGCGATGCGCATCGGCGACGCGCTGGGCTCCGCGGTGCGCGGCAGCCGGATGGTGGAAAGCAGCGAGGCTCCTGCCTTTCTCAGCATCGGCGTCGCCCTGTGCCTGCTGGCGCTGGCCATCGCCTACTTCCCCTGGCTGGCCGCCGCGCCGCTGGTCGCGCTGCTGGCCGCCGGCGGCCTGGCGGTGGTATTCAAGGCCGCCGGCCTGTATCTGGAAAAACGGAGAAAAAAACAACAGTTGCGCCTGGCTCAGCCCCCCTCCGACGACACCCGGGACCCGCCTGCCGACTGCCAATGAAAACAGCTCTTTAACCATCCCAGAAGGGCATATGGGCAGGGTCGCCCCCCTCCTCTTGCCCCGGGCGATTGTTCAAGGCGCGATTTTTTCACACCATCTACCGCAACGCACAACAACATGACAGGCAAAAGGTCTACAATGCGCGCTTCTTGGGATGTTCTCCAGGCCGGCTGACGTGAAGCGACCGATGGTCGCCAGGTACGGACCGCGGCGCAAAGCGACCCTGTTTTAGATCGGCTGTTCCGCGCCAGGCGCGGCGCTCCGCCTGTTGTCCAGACACGGCGGCTCGCCCTCTCCAGGCAAGGCCCAGCCCACTATTTCGCGCCTCAAGGCCAGCCTCCAGGGCGGCGGCGAAGACCCGTTCTTCTGCCCGTGCGTACAGATCTGCGCCCCACGCGCACCTAGCGACATTGCCGCGGCAAAGTCCGGTGACGCCATCGGCTCCGCTGCAGTGTCCGAGTTAACAGCAACAAGGACTCAGGTATGCGTTTTCACTTCCCCATCGTGATCATCGACGAGGATTTCCGCTCGGAAAACACCAGCGGCTCCGGCATCCGCGAACTGGCCGCCGCCATGGAGGCGGAAGGCATGAGCGTGATCGGCTACACCAGCTACGGCGATCTCACCTCCTTCGCCCAGCAGCAAAGCCGCGCCGCCGGCTTCATCCTGTCGATTGACGACGAGGAATTCCAGACCGTGGATTCGGCCCAAGAGTCGCTGGGCAATCTGTACGGCTTCGTCGCCGAGATCCGCCGCCGCAATCCGGACATCCCGGTCTACCTGTACGGCGAAACCCGCACCGCGCGCCACATCCCCAACGACATCCTGCGCGAGCTGCACGGCTTCATCCACATGCACGAGGACACGCCGGAGTTCGTCGCCCGCCACATCATCCGCGAGGCCAAGAGCTACCTGGACAACCTGGCGCCGCCGTTCTTCCGCGCGCTGGTGGACTACGCCTACGACGGCTCCTACTCCTGGCACTGCCCCGGCCACTCCGGCGGCGTCGCCTTCCTGAAGAGCCCGGTGGGCCAGATGTTCCACCAGTTCTTCGGCGAGAACATGCTGCGCGCCGACGTCTGCAACGCGGTGGACGAACTGGGCCAGCTGCTGGACCACACCGGCCCGGTGGCGGCGTCCGAGCGCAACGCCGCCCGCATCTTCAACGCCGACCACCTGTTCTTCGTCACCAACGGCACGTCCACGTCGAACAAGATCGTCTGGCACAGCTGCGTCGCCGCCGGCGACATCGTGCTGGTGGACCGCAACTGCCATAAGTCGAATCTGCACGCCATCATCATGACCGGGGCCATCCCGGTGTTCCTGATGCCGACGCGCAACCACTACGGCATCATCGGCCCGATCCCGAAATCCGAGTTCCATCCGGACACCATCAAGCGCAAGATCCTGGCCAATCCGTTCGCGCGCGAAATGCTGGAGAAGCACCCCAACCGCAAGCCGCGCATCCTGACGCTGACTCAATCCACCTACGACGGCATCCTGTACAACGTCGAGGAGATCAAGGGCCTGCTGGACGGCGAGGTGGACACGCTGCATTTCGACGAAGCCTGGCTGCCGCACGCCTGCTTCCACGATTTCTACCGCGACTTCCACGCCATCGGCGAAGGCCGTCCCCGCTGCGAGGACAGCCTAGTGTTCTCCACCCAGTCCACCCACAAACTGCTGGCCGGCATCAGCCAGGCCTCGCAAATCCTGGTGCAGGACCCGCAGAATCGCCAGCTGGACACCGCCTGGTTCAACGAGGCTTACCTGATGCACACCTCGACCAGCCCGCAATACTCGATCATCGCCAGCTGCGACGTGGCCGCCGCGATGATGGAGCAGCCGGGCGGCCAGTCGCTGGTGGAAGAGTCGCTGGTGGAGGCGATGGAATTCCGCCGCGCGATGCGCAAGGTGGACGAGGAATACGGCCGCGACTGGTGGTTCAGCGTGTGGGGCCCGGACGACCTGTCCGACGACGGCATCTGCGACCAGGCCGACTGGACGCTGCGCCCCGACGAGCGCTGGCACGGCTTCGCCGGCATCGAAGACGGCTTCAACATGCTGGACCCGATCAAGGCCACCGTGCTGACGCCGGGCCTGGACGTGGACGGCAGCTTCGAGGAAATGGGCATTCCGGCCGCCATCGTCACCAAGTACCTGACCGAACACGGCGTGGTGGTGGAAAAAACCGGCTTGTACAGCTTCTTCATCATGTTCACCATCGGCATCACCAAGGGCCGCTGGAACACGCTGATCTCGCTGCTGCAGCAGTTCAAGGATGATTTCGACAAGAACCAGCCGCTGTGGCGCGTGATGCCGGAATTCGTCGCCAAGTACCCGCAATACGATCGCGTCGGCCTGCAGGACCTGTGCCAGCGCATCCACGGCCTGTATACCAAGCATGACGTGGCGCGCCTGACCACCGACATCTACCTGTCCGACATGGAGCCGGCGATGCGCCCGGCCGACGCCTTCGCCAAGATGGCGCACCGCGAGATCGAGCGCGTGCCGGTGGACCAACTGGAAGGCCGCGTCACCGCGGTGCTGCTGACCCCGTACCCGCCGGGCATCCCGCTGCTGATCCCGGGCGAGCGCTTCAACAAGACCATCGTCGACTACCTGCGCTTCGCCCAAGCCTTCAACCGCGAGCTGCCGGGCTTCGAAACCGACGTCCACGGCCTGGTGGCGGTGGAGGTGCAGGACCGCAAGGTTTACTGCGTGGACTGCGTCAAGCAATAAGACGCGGGGCTGGGAACGACAAAGGCGGGAGCGATCCCGCCTTTTTTCATGCCCATGCCCAAGCTTAAAGCCTCACCCGCCAGGTATTGCGCCCACCGGCCTTGGCTTGGTACAAGGCTTCGTCCGCCCGTCCCAGCGGCGCAGACAGATCATCGCCGGCGCGAAGCAAGGACATTCCGATCGAACAGGTGTAGGAAAACGCCGGGTCATCCGCCAGCGGCCGCGACGACTGCACATCGGCCAGAATCAGCCGTATCAACGCTTCCGCCTGCTCCAGGCCGCTGCCGGGCAACAGCAGCAGAAATTCCTCCCCGCCCAGCCGCCCCAAGCTGTCATGCGGCTTCAGCAAGGGCTGCAGCCTATGCGCGAAATCGCGCAGCACCGCGTCACCGGCCAGATGACCCTTCAGGTCGTTGATCAACTTGAAATTGTCCAGGTCCAGGATGGCCACCGCGGCGGCTTGGCAGGCGCCGCCATGGTATTGCTCCACCAGGCCGTCCATCTGCTGCAGGATGTGGCCGCGGTTGCCGATGCCGGTCAAGGGGTCGGTCAGCGCCGCCCGCTGCGCCAGGTCGCGCGCCTGCCTGAGCTCGCGCTCGCCGACGCGCAGCTCGGTGATCTCGCTGCCTACGCACAGCATCCAGCCGCCCGTCTGCGTGGTCTCAGTCATCCAAATCCAGCGGCCGTCGGCCAGATCGGTCTCGAATGCGCGGAAGGGCAACTTGGCCCGGCGCGATTTCGCCGAGGCGAGCCAGGCCTCGAAATCCCGGGTGCTGATCTGCGTCCCCCGTCGGTTTTGATAATTGCGCCGCATCAATTGCTCCCAGCTGATGCTCTCGTCCGGCGCCACGCCCAGCGCCGCGCAAAAAGCCGGGTTGGCGTAGCGCAGGCAATCGCGCTCGTCAAACAGGGAAATCAGCAGCGGACAATCCCGTTGCAGCGACATCAGGCGGGAAGCGATGTCTTCGTCTTCATCGGCAGGCTTCATACACTGGCATCCGGCGGCATCCGGGCCGATGTTCATCGGCCCGCCGCCGCCCATTGCGGACGGCGGTCATAAGCCATGGTAGAGCAAAACCGGGACGGGATTAAACCGCGTCGCCCGGACCGGACCCGTTCACTTCTGCCCCGCCGCCAGCAAGCGCAAAGCCAAGCCCCCGAATACCGTCGCCAGCAGATATTGCGGCCAGCGTCCGCCCTTGCCGCCCGCCAACGCTCGGCCCATGCGGCCACTAGCGACGATCACCAGCGCGTTGACACCGAAGCCCACCACGTTGAGCACCGTGGCCAGCAGCATGATCTGCAATGCCACCGGGCCGGCCTGTGGCTCGACGAACTGCGGAAACAGCGCCAGCACGAACAGCGCCATCTTGGGGTTGAGCAGATTGGTGGTCAGCCCCTGCAGCGCGATGCGCGCCAATGGCTTGCCGTCGGAGCCGGGCTCGGCCGCGCGCAGCACGCTCTTGCTACGCAAGGTGGTCCAGGCCAGATACAGCAGATAGGCGGCGCCGGCGATGCGCACCGCATCGTAGGCCATCGGCACCAGCACGAACAACTGTGCCAGGCCCAGCGCCGCCAGCAAGGCGTGGCAATAGGTGCCGATCTGGATGCCGAACAGCGTGGCGAAGCCGGCGCGCAAGCCCTGTCCCGCGCTGCGGCTGGCGATCAGCAGCATGTCTGGCCCGGGCGTGGCGGCCAGCGCGAGACAGGCGAGGGAGAACAACAGCAGAGTGGACAGGGTGGGCATGCGCGGGGCTCCGTTATCGGTGACGAAGGCATTCATCATACCGGCATCATCCGGACGCGAACAGCCGCGCACCCATGTTTGAAGAGCCGCAGCGTTTAGGGTATATCTATTTGTCCTGATCAGGAGAATGAATGGACTTCCCCACTCTGCATACCCCGCGGCTGACGCTGCGCGAAATCACGCTGGACGACGCGCCGGCGCTGCTGGGCATCCACGGCGACGCCGACACGATGCGCTGGTTCGGCACCGACCCGCTCGCCACGCTGGAACAAGCCCGGCAAATGGTAGAGAAGTTCGCCGGCTGGCGAAACCTGCCCGCGCCCGGCGTCCGCTGGGGACTGGCTCTCGATCAGGACGGTCCATTGATCGGCAGCATCGGCCTATTCAAATGGAACCCGGGCTGGCGCTGCTGCACGCTGGGCTACGAACTGGCGCGCGGCCAACAAGGGCAAGGCCTGATGAGCGAGGCGCTGCGCGCCGCGCTGGCCTGGGGCTTCGAACATATGGAGCTGAACCGGATCGAGGCCCAGGTCCATCCGGACAACCAGGCTTCGCTGACGCTGCTGAAACGGCTGGACTTCAAGACGGAAGGCCGAGCCCGCCAGGCCGGCTTCTGGCTGGGCCGCTATCAGGACCTGATCAATCTGTCGCTGCTGCGCGAGGAAAGCGCGCTGGCCGTGGCTTAGCGCGGCTAACAAAATGCTGCTTTATGCCTGAGGCAGGGCGCGCCGACGCAGACAGTACTGCCAGTCGGCACATCGCAGCATCAGGATTTTTGTTGGCGGCTCTTAAGGAGAAACCCAATGCACCACTATCTGTTGTTCCTGCTGATGGCCAGCCTGGCCATCCTGACGCCCGGCCCCGGCGTGCTCAACTCGCTGGGCAACGCGCTGCGTTTCGGCCTCCGCGGCAGCCTGCCCGGCATACTCGGCGTCGCCGGCGGCAGTTTCATCGTCGCCGCGCTGTCCGCCACCGGCCTGGGCCTGCTGCTGGCCACCTCGGCGCTGGCCTTCACCGCGCTGAAGTGGCTGGGCGCCGGCTATCTGTTCTACCTGGGCATCAAGCTGCTGCGCGCGCCGGCCTTTCGTTTCGACGCGCCGGACGCCAAGCGGACCGGACCTTGGCGGCAATTCGCCGGCGGCATGCTGCTGCAGTTGAGCAATCCCAAGTCCATCTTTTTCTTCCTGGCCATCTTCCCGCAGTTCATCGCCGCCGGCAGCGCCCATTACACCAGCGACTTCCTGCTGCTGGTCAGCAGCTACAGCGCGCTGCTGGTGCTGATCCACAGCGCTTACGCCTTGCTGGCGCACTCGCTGCGGCGTTGGCTGGACAACGAGCGCGGCGGCCATCTGATCAACAAGGCCAGCGGCGCCAGCTTCCTCGTGTTCGGCAGCCTGCTTGCCGTCTCCAATCGTTAAGCGCGGCTGACCAATCTCAGACCGGCACAGGCTGTGCAAGCAGTACGACAAGCCAGCGCAACGCAGCGTCAGGGGTTGTTGACGGCTCACAAAAGCCGCTGACAAAACCCAGCGAAGCGCCTGAGGCAAGGCGCGCCGACGCAGACAGTACAATCAGTACGGCAAGTCGGCGCAACGCAGCATCAGGGGTTTTGTCAGCGGCGCAAGGCGCTTACCAGCCATTTTCCAACACGATATGGCCCGGCGCGTTCTGCCGGGTCATCCGGTAGCCCATCTTCATCAGCTGGCGATGGGTGTCTTCCACCATCTTCGGGTTGCCGCACAACATGAAACGGCTGTGCTCCGGCGACATCTCGATGCCTGCGCGCGCCGCCAGCTCCCCGCTCTCCAACAGCGCCGGCACGCGCTGGCTCAGCATGCCCCCCGGCGCATTACGCGTGACCACCGGCAGGTACTGCAGCTTGTGGCCATGCTCATGCCACAGCGGATGGTCGCGCAGCATGGCGATCTCGTCCTGGAACGACAGCTCCGCCGCCTCGCGCACGCAATGCGCCAGCACGATGCGCTCGAAGCGCTGCCACTCCCCAGGCTGCTTCAGGATGGACAGGTATGGCGCGATGCCGGTGCCGGTGGCGATCAGCCACAAGTCCCTGCCGGCCGGCAGCCGTTCGGCCTGGAAAAAGCCCATCGCCCGCTTGTCCAACATCACTTCTTCGCCCGGCTGCAGCCTGGCGAGGCGGGAGCTGAACTGGCCTTCCGGCATCACAATGGAATAGAAATCCAGAAACTCGTCATACTCGGCCGAGCACATCGAATACGCGCGCCACACCTGGCCGCCGTTCTCCAGCGGCAGACCCAGCCGGGCGAACTGGCCGGCCGCGAAGCGGAAGCCGTCCGGCCGCGTCAGCCGGAAGCTGATCAGCTTGTCGGTCCAGCGCTTCATGTCGGTGATGGTTTCAACGGTGTATTTCTGTTGAATCTCGGCTTCCAGCGCGGCGTCCATCTCCACTCCAATTGTTGAGTAATTTACTCGACTATTATGCGCCCAGCCCATCCGCCTTGCCAAGCCAGTCCGCCAGCTGCGGATGCAAGGCTTGCTCCCTCAGTGTTTGCAACGGCATCGGCAGCAGTTCCGCCACCTCCGGCCCCAGCCGCCAGGATTCGGGCAGCGGCGCCTGGTACAGCGCGCAGCGCTCGCCACTCAGCCGCATCTCGCCGACAGCGCGCAAGGGCAGGCCGGAGACGCCCAACTCTTCCGCCAACTCGCGCTCGGCCGCCGCCAAAGGCGTCTCGCCCGGCTCAATGCCGCCGCCAGCGGCGAAGTCCAGACAGCCCGGGTGGCTGTCGTCATCCCATGCCCGGCGTTGCCACCAGTAGCCATTCCTGCCTATCAGCAAAACCAGCGCGCTGGTCACCACGTCGTCTGCATTCCGCATCTGGCGAACTCCGGCCAAAAGCCTCATGCTAACAGTCCACTCGCCTATCTGGAGATCGACACATGACCATCGCCCTCGCCTTGCACGGCGGCGCCGGCACCCTGCGCCGCAGCGACATGGACGCCGAACTGGAGCGCGCCTACCGCGCCGGCCTGGAACAGGCGCTTGAGGCCGGCCACGCGGTGCTGCGCAGCGGCGGCTCGGCGCTGGACGCGGTGTGCGCGGCGGTCTGCGCGTTGGAGAACGATCCACTGTTCAACGCCGGCCGCGGTTCGGTGTTCAATCTGGACGGCAAGCAGGAAATGGAGGCAGGCGTGATGGACGGCAGCCGCCAGGACGCCGGCAGCGTCGCCGGCCTTTCCTGCGTGCGAAATCCGGTGCTGCTGGCGCGGGCGGTGATGGAGCGCACGCCCCACGTGACGCTGGGGTATGCGGCGGCGGAAGATTTCGCCCGCCGGGAAGGACTGGAAATGCGGCCGCCGGAATACTTCCACACCGACAAGCGCTGGCGAGCGCTGCAGGAGGAAAAGGAAAGGCTGGCCAACGGCGGCTCGGACGAGGATATCTCCGAAGACCGCAAGCACGGCACCGTCGGCGCGGTGGCGCTGGACGCGCAAGGCCGGCTGGCGGCGGCCACCTCCACCGGCGGCCGCACCGCCAAGTGGCCGGGCCGCATCGGCGACACGCCGGTGATCGGCGCCGGCACCTGGGCCGACGCCCATTGCGCAGTGTCGGCCACCGGCCACGGCGAATATTTCGTCCGCGCCGCCGCCGGACATGAAATCTCGGCCCGGGTCCGCCACCTGGACGAAACCCTGGCCCAGGCCTGCGACGCCGTGGTCTACGGACAGTTGCTGCCCATGGGCGGCACCGGCGGCGTGGTCGCCGTCGACCGCTACGGCCGGGTGGCGCTGCCGTTCAATTGTGAGGGCATGTACCGGGCGGCGATAGACGGCGCAGGCTTGCGGACCGTCGCCATCTACCGCGGCGAAGATTAGCGGTAGGCGGCCTGCCATTCCGCCTGCAACTGGGCGATCAGCTCCGCCGCCGGCAGTTCGCGCGCGTCGGCGACGCCCTCGCCCGCCCATAGCGACATCAGCTCGCTGCGGCCGGCCTTGGCGGCGGCCGCGCGCATCGCGCCGGTGAGCGCGTTCATCACCGGATAGGCGGGCAGCCTGTCTTGCCACTGCGCCATCTCTTCCATATAGCGGTTGTCCAGGCCCCGCGCGTAGCGGCCGGAAAACGCCCGGGTCAGCCGGGTGGAGCCCGGCTTCGCCGTCGCCAGCGCCTGCTTCCACAACGGCGAGATGCCGGACTCCGGGCAGCGCAGGAAGGCGGTGCCCAACTGGCAGGCAACCGCGCCGTGGCGCATCGCGGCGGCGATGTCGCGGCCGTGCATGATGCCGCCGGCGGCGATCACCGGCAGCGGCAGGTTCTGCGCCAACTCATAGGTCAGCGACAGCATCGGACGCAGCGACTGCCGCTGCTCGCCGATGAAGGTGCCGCGATGGCCGCCCGCCTCCCGCCCCTGCGCGCACACCGCGTCCGCGCCCAGCGCGGCCCAAGCCAGGCCCTCGGCCAGATTGGTGGCGGTGCCGACCACCAGAATGCCGGCGTCGCCCAGCGCGCGCATCTGCGTCGCGTCCAGAATGCCGAAGGTAAAACTTGCCACCGCCGGCTTCAGCTCCAGCACCGCCTCCAGTTGCTCATCGAAAGACTGGCAGAAGCTGTCCGGCGCGGCGGGCGCATCCAGGCCCAGCTCTGCGTGCCAGGGCTTGAGCAGATCCAGCGCCAGCGCCAGCTCATCCGGGTTCGGCTGCGGCCGCCCCTGGACGAACAGGTTGATCCCGAACGGCTTGTCGCTCAAAGCGCGGATCTTGCCCGCCTCCTCCCTGATCTGAGCCTGAGACAGCAGCGCGCCGGCCAGGAAGCCCAGCCCGCCGGCCTCGCCCACTACCGCCGCCAGCTGCGGCGTGGTCGCTCCGCCGGCCATCGGCGCCTGTATCACCGGCAACTTCAGTTGCAACTGCTGCCATCTCGCCGCAGGCATCCGTATTCTCCTTGTTCTAGGGTCTTGCCAGCTAACCGGGCCCCGCGCCCGGTCCGATCAATCGCGCAGCGCCTGCGCCAAATCCTCCAGAATATCATCCAGATCCTCGATGCCGATCGACAGCCGCAGGCCGCCTTCGACAATGCCCAGCGCCGCCTTCTGCTCGGCCGGCATGCCGCCGTGGGACATCGTGTAGCTGTGGTTGACCAGCGACTCCACGCCGCCCAGCGACTCCGCCAGCGCGAACAGCTTCAGCTTCTGCGCGACGCGGCTGGCCGCCTCGCGGCTGTTGTCCTTCAGGCGGATGCTGATGATGCCGCCGAAACGCTTCATCTGCCGCTTGGCCAGCTCATGCCCCGGATGCTCGGGCAGGCCGGGGTAAAACACCTTGGCCACCGCCGGCTGCTCCAGCAGCCAGGCCGCCACCTTCTCGGCGCTGTCGCAATGGCGCTCCATCCGCAGCGCCAGCGTCTTGATGCCGCGCAGGGTGAGGAAGCAGTCCTGCGGCCCCGGCACCGCGCCGGCGGCGTTCTGCAGGAAGCGGATGTCGTGGAAGAGCTTGTCGTCGCTGACCGCCACCAGCCCAAGCAGCACATCGGAGTGGCCGCCCAGGTACTTGGTGGCCGAATGCACGACGATGTCGGCGCCGAGCGTCAGTGGCCGCTGCAGATAAGGCGTGGCGAAGGTGCTGTCCACCGCCACCTTCACGCCATGGCGGCGGGCGATGGCGGACAAGGCGGCGATGTCGACCATGCCCAGCAGGGGGTTGGTCGGCGACTCCAGCCACAGCAGCCGCGTGGCCGGCGTGATCGCCGCTTCCAGCCGCGCCGGATCGGACAAGTCGACAAAACTCACCTTGATGCCAGCCGGCTCCATCACCCGGGTCAGCAAGCGGTAAGCGCCGCCGTAAAGGTCGGCCACCGCGATCACCTCGTCGCCGGGCTTCAGGCAGGCGCGCAGCACCGCGTCTATCGCCGCCATGCCGCTGGAGAAGGCCAGGCCGTGCTTGGCCTCCTCCAGGCTGGCCAGGCAGTCCTGCAGCGCGCTGCGGGTGGGATTGCCGGTGCGGGCGTAGGCGTAGCGCAAATCTTCGCCGACGTGGTCGAAGGCGAAGGCCGAGGTCTGGTACAGCGGCGGCATCACCGAGCGGTTGTGTTCGGCATTGTCGTAGCCGACATGGATGGCGCGGGTAGCGAATTTCACGAAAATCCCTCTAAATCATGAGCTTGGGCCAAATTGCCCGACAATCAAACCCTAACTCCTTGCAAATCATGCATTTGCCATGCTCATTTCATCACGATGCCAAAATTTCAGGTCAATTGCGAGCAAATATCGGCAAATTGTCCTGATTTTCGCCAAGCTAGCGCCGTTTTTTACTTTACAGCGGCCGCCAATAGGGCTATTTTGCTGCGTTTCGCATTAAAACCATCGTTTGCATGAAGCTAGAACGCGTTTTTGACATCCTGTCCCACCAGTTCGCCAATCATCCCCGCCCGGACTGCCTGGCGGCGAAATCCGGCAAGGCTTGGCGGCAACTGTCGACGGCCGAGGTCCGGGACACCGTCAACCGCGTCAGCCTGGGCCTGATGGAAATGGGCATCAAGCGCGGCGACAAGGTGGCCATCGCCGCCGACAACAGCATCGAATGGGTGCTGGTGGATATCGCGCTGCAACAAATCGGCGCGGTCAGCGTGCCGCTGTATCCCACCATCACCCTTGATGATGCACGCTATATCCTGACGCATGCCGAGGTCAAGCTGGCCTTCGCCGGCAGTGCTGCATTGCAGCGAAAACTGCACGAGGCGCTGGGCAAGCTGTCCTGCCCGATCTACGGCCTGGCCGACATCGACGGCGTGCCTTCCTGGCGCGAGATCGCCGAGCGAGCGCGCCTGGAGCGGATGGCCGAGCTGGACGCGCTGCGCGACGCCGCCCGCGCCGACGACGTCTACACCATCATCTACACCTCCGGCACCACCGGCCGCTCCAAGGGCGTGATGCTGAGCCACCGCAACGTGCTGAGCACCGTGGTGGCCACCGCCGCCTTCACCGGCCTGCCGCAGGGCCGTTGCCGCGCGCTGAGCTTCCTGCCGCTGTCTCACATCTTCGAGCGCGCCGGCGTGTTCTACTATCTGTACAGCGGCACCGGCATCTATTTCGCCAGCGTGGAATGCCTGTCGTCGGCGCTGGCCGACGTCAAGCCGCACACCTTCAGCTCCGTGCCCCGCGTGCTGGAGAAGGTGCACGAGAAGCTGGTGGGCAAGGCGCGCGATCTCACTGGCGCCAAACGCCGCCTCTACCAGTGGGCGCTGGCCCGCGCCGAAAGTTTCGATCCCAACCGCCGCCGCTCGCCGCTGGACGCGATCCAGCACGCGCTGGCTGACAAGCTGGTCTACAGCAAGTGGCGCGCGGCGATGGGCGGCGAGCTCATCTCCATCAATGTCGGCTCCGCCGCGCTGCAGCCGCGGCTGGCGCGGATGTTCTGGGCCGCCGGCATCGCCGTGGCCGAGGGCTACGGCATGACCGAGAGCTCGCCGGTGATCTCCGCCAATCCGTTCACCGCCCGCGGCGTGCGCATCGGCAGCGTCGGCCTGCCGCTGCCCGGCGTGGAAGTGCGCCTGGCCGACGACGGCGAGATACTGGTGCGCGGCGACAACGTGATGTCCGGCTACTACAAGGAGCCGGAGCAGACCTCCGACGCGCTGCGCGACGGCTGGCTGCACACCGGCGACATCGGCGTGCTGGAAAACGGCTACCTGCGCATCACCGACCGCAAGAAGGAAATGTTCAAGACCAGCAACGGCAAGTACATCGCGCCGCAAGCGCTGGAGAACAAGCTGAAGGAGTCGGCCTTCATCGACCAGATCATGGTGGTGGGCGACGGCCAGAAGTATGCGGCCGCGCTGATCGTGCCGCTGTTCGAGAAACTGAAGGAATGGTGCGCCGAGCACGGCATCTCCTACACCACCGACTGCGAGATGAGCCGCCACCCCAAGGTGGTGGAGCTGATCGACCGCGAGGTCAAGCGTTTCAACCGCTATTTCGGCAGCTGGGAGCACATCAAGAAGTTCTCGCTGCTGGACAAGCCGTGGTGCGTGGACGCCGGCGAGCTGGCCCCGACCTTGAAGCTGCGCCGCAAGGTGATCACCGAACGCTGCCGCATTTTGATAGACGGCATGTACGGCATGCCGGAGCCGGCGTAAACGAAAAGCCCCGCGACGCGGGGCTTTTTCATTTGGCGGAAACCAACAATGGCTCAGCGCTGATGCGCCAGATTGAGCCGGTTCTCCACATGGCGCTGCAAGCGCTCGAACAGCGCGCTCAGCGCCCAATAGATGGCGGCCGCGGCCAAGTACAGCGGCAGCGGCTGAAAGGTCTGGGCGATCACTTCTTTCGTCGCCAGCATCAGCTCGGTGACGGTGATCACCGATACCAGCGAAGTATCCTTGATCAGCGAGATCAGGCTGTTGGACAAGCTGGGCACCGACAAACGCAGCGCCTGCGGCGCGATGATGTGGCGCATCGTCTGCCACCAGGTGAACCCCAGCGAGAAAGCCGCGTCCCACTGCCCCTTGGCCACGCCGGCGATGCCGCCGCGCAGGCTTTCCGACAGATAGGCAGCCACATTCAGCGTCAGGGCCAGCACGCCGGCCGGCACCGGGTCCAGCTCCAGCCCCACGCCGGGCAAGCCGTAGTAGATGACGAAAATCTGCACCAGGAGCGGCGTGCCGCGCATCGCGCTGACGTAGAACGCCGCCAATTGCGACAATACCGGCAGCTTCGCCACCCGCACCATCGCCACCGCGAAGCCCAGCGCCAGGCCCAGCACCATCGCCACCAGCGCGAACAGCAGCGTATGCGCCGCGCCCTGCAGCAGCACCGGCAGCGCCGCCTCGAACAGAGCCATCCAATCGCCCATTCCATCCCTTCCCTGAAAAACCGACGCCCCCGCTAAAGCAGGGGCGTGCGGTTCATGCTATCACAAACCGGCTTATTTCTTCGCCGCCGCGGGCGCCTTGGACACGTCGATGCCGAACCACTTCACGGAAATCTTCCGGAAGGTGCCATCGGCCTTCATGCCGCTCAGGGCCTTGTCGATCTCGGACTTGAATTGCGGATTGCCCTTGGCGAACGGGATCGCCATCGTCGCCACGTCGCCCACCGGCGCGCCGGCCTTCAGCGGCAGCTTGGCCTGCTTGATCGCGAACGGGATCAGCAAGCTGTCGTTCAGCGCCGCGTCCAGCCGGCCGGTGGCCAGATCCTGCAGGTATTCCGGCGCGCCCGGATAGGTCTTCACCTGCACCCCGGCCGCGGCCTTGGCCATGTCGGCGTAGTTGCTGCCCTGGCCGACGCCGAGCTTCTTGCCGTTCAGGTCGGCCAGGTTCTTGAAGACGCGGCTTTCGTTCTTGCGCACGATCAGCTGGGCGCTGGAGTAAGTGTAAGGCTGGCTGAAATCGAACACCGCCTGGCGCTGCGCGGTCACGCCCACCTGGTTGACGACGATGTCGAACTTGCCGCTCTGCAGACCTGCGAGCAAGCCGCTCCATTCCGCAGTGGCGAATTCCGGCTTCACCTTCATCCGGCGCGCGATCTCGGCGGCGATCTCAACGTCGAAGCCGGTCAGCTGCTGCTTGGCATCCTTGAAGTTGAACGGCGGGTAAGTGCCTTCCAGCGCGATCTTGAGCGTGCCGCGCTGCTTCACCGTGTCCATCAGGTCTGCCGCGAGGGCGAGATTGCCGATTGCAGCGGCCATCAGTGCAAGCATCAACTTCTTCATATTCATATAACCTTTTGAGATATATAATTCAAAAAACAATTCCATGAAGAATATCAATAAAACCACATATTGCACAAGCTCACCCCCGCTGCCGCGCCAGCCCCGCCCTCACAGTAAACAGCCCCGCCGAAAAAGCGGCGGGGCTGTGGCTCAGGCCAGCGAATCGATTATTTTTCAGCAGACAAGACCAAGCGCCCCGATCGGCGCCATTGCAAGACGAGCGCCAGCAACGTGGAAATCGCCAAGCCAATCAAACTCGCCATGGCGACGATCAAGCTGCGCTTGGGCGAAGACTTCATCAGAGGCGGGGTAGCTTCAACCAACACTTGCACGTCCTGCGAGGCCACCAACTCCGCCTGCTGCACCTGTCTCGCCAATTCCTGAGTCAGCGCACGGTGGTAGTACAGGTCCCGAACCTCGGTAAACAAATCCGGCGGCAAGACCATCACCTCACCGCTGGCCTTGGCCAATTCCATCTTGATCTGCATCAGCGCGCTATCGAGATTATTGGTATCACCGGCGGCAAGCATTCCTTCGAGACTGGCAAAGCCACTTACCATTTGAACTGCAGTCGAATCCAGCTTCAAGCGGCCGCTTTGAATATCCGCGCGCACCTCTTTCTCCGCCTGCTTCAAACGCTCACGGGAAGTCGTCAGCCGCCCTTGCAGCACATACAGCTTACGACCCTGCTCAGTGATATGAGCGCCCAGTATCTGCTGACGGCAAAGATCGGCCAAATAGTTGGCTATGCGCGCGGCCATGGCCGGATCCGGATCCGTCACCATGATTTCCAATGGTTGATCCTTTACCACGTTGACTTTCAGATGGCCATTCAACAGTGCCAGCTTGGCCTCGCTTTCACTGTCACGCTTATAACGCACCGCAAGGCCAAACTTTTCCACTGCCTGCTTCAGCACGGGGTCGCTCTGCAGCAGCGCAGCCCCACCTTTCGCCCCGATCGGCTCAGCAATCAACAACTGGGTCTTTGCCGAAAAAACATCCGGCATGCTCAACGACCAAGCTAGCCCCAGCGCGCCGAACAGAGCGCAACCGGATAACAGTAAGCACCAATTCGCCAAGCAGAACTGCGCAACCTGCAACAAACTGATTTCATCTTCTTCGCGCTTCACCACTGCACCCCGAATCTCCGACAACACTGGCAACACAAATCAATCTAATTAGCAAAACAAGTTCTTATAGCAAAAGTGGCGGCGACTCGCCACCACCCGCTTTATGAAGAACTGTTTAGACGTTGAACAGGAAGTTCATCACGTCGCCGTCTTGCACCACATATTCCTTGCCTTCGGCTCGCATCTTGCCGGCTTCCTTGGCCTTGGCCTCGCCGCCGTAGCCAATGAAATCAGTGTAGGAGATGGTTTGGGCGCGAATGAAGCCGCGCTCGAAATCGGTATGGATCACGCCGGCCGCCTGCGGCGCGGTATCGCCGATATGGATGGTCCAGGCGCGCACTTCCTTGACGCCCGCGGTGAAGTAGGTTTGCAGGCCCAACAGCTTGTAACCGGCGCGGATCAGGCGATCCAGGCCAGGCTCTTCCAGACCCAGCGTTTCCAGGAACTCGGCCTTGTCGGCGTCATCCAGCTCGGCGATTTCGGATTCGATGGCCGCGCACAGCGCCACCACCGGCGCGCCTTCGCTCTCGGCCAGCGCCTGCACCCGCTCCAGCAGCGGATTGCCGCTGAAGCCGTCTTCGGCCACGTTGGCGACATACATCGCCGGCTTGATGGTCAACAGGCACAGCGGCTTGATCAGCGCCTTTTCCTCGTCGGACAGGGCCAGCGAGCGCGCCGGTTTGCCCTGATCCAGATGCGGTACCAGCTTTTCCAGCACAGCGATCAGCGCGCGCGCGTCCTTGTCGCCAGACTTGGCTTTCTTGCCTTCGCGCTGCATCGCTTTTTCCACCGCGGACAGGTCGGCCAGCGCCAGCTCGGTCAGGATGGTTTCGATGTCGGCGATCGGGTCCACCTTGCCGGCAACGTGGACGATATTGTCGTCCTCGAAGCAGCGCACCACGTTGACAATGGCGTCGGTCTCGCGGATGTTGGCCAGGAACTGGTTGCCCAGGCCTTCGCCCTTGGAGGCGCCCGCCACCAGGCCGGCGATGTCGACGAATTCGACGATGGCCGGCTGGATTTTCTGCGGATTGATGATCTTGGCCAGTTCGGCCAGGCGCGCATCCGGCACTTCGACGATGCCGACATTGGGCTCGATGGTGCAGAACGGGTAGTTGGCGGCTTCGATGCCGGCCTTGGTCAACGCATTGAACAGGGTGGACTTGCCAACGTTGGGCAAGCCGACGATACCGCATTTCAGACTCATTGCTGTCTTCCTAAAGAAATTCTATTTCAATCCATTATGGCGGCGGACCGTCGGACCGCCAGCCCGCAATCATTTGGCTTCGGTGTGCAGCGCCTTCATCGCCTCGGCCATCTTGCCGGCGATCGCGCGCGGCAGCTCGCGCAAGGATGCCAGAATGGCTTCGTCCAACGCTTGCTGCTCCTCGGCGCGCGGCTTCTTCAGCACGAAGTTGGCCACTTCCTTCTTGTCCCCCGGATGGCCGATGCCAAGCCGTAGACGCCAGAAGGCCGGCGAACCCAGCCGCGCCGCGATGTCCTTCAGACCATTGTGGCCGCCATGGCCGCCGCCCTGCTTGAAGCGGGCCACGCCGGGCGCGAGATCCAGTTCGTCATGCACGACCAGGATCTCGTCCGGCAATATCTTGTAGAAATGCGCCAGCGCCAGCACGGCCTGGCCGGACAGGTTCATATAGGTCATCGGCTTCAGCAGCCAGACATCCTGTCCTTCGATCTGGATCCTGGCGACGTCGCCGTGGAACTTGCCTTCCGTGCGCCAGTTGCCCTTGAACTGCCAGCACAACTCGTCCACCAGCCAGAAACCGGCGTTATGGCGCGTCTTTTCGTATTCGGGGCCCGGGTTGCCCAGGCCGACAATCAGGCGGGTGCCAGACATATCGCTCATTCCAATGAAAAAAGCCCGCTGCCCGCCACCTGGGCGCACAACGGGCTTTTCACCGTCACCGCGAACGGCGACGGCAGCAGAAATCACACACGAGTGAAGTCGATGTGCATAACTTGCTGTTTGTACGGGTGCATCTGGAATGCAGCCACTTTCACTTGCTCTTTCTGGCCGTCGATGACCAGATCCAGCACGGAAGCGTGGAAGGATTCGTTCTTCAGAGCGTAGTACATGGTGTTGTGATCCAGCACCAGGGAAACGGCTTCCTTGCCGGCGCCGTAAACCACGGCCGGCACTTGGCCAGCGTGACGCAGGCGGCGGCTCGCACCCGTACCCAGATCAACACGCTTGCTAGCAATCAGTTCAAAAGACATTGTAAAACTCCAGTTTCAGTTAAAAGCACCCGGCCCGCCGCGACCAGCAGGCCAGATGTTTACGGCAGGCAAGCGCCCGTCGCAACCAGTTCCTCATTGAAGAGGTAGGACACCGATTCTTCGTTGTTGATCCTGCGCAGCGTCTCGGCCAGCAGGCCGGCGATCGAAGCCACCCGGATGTTCGGGCAGGCCTTGGCCGCGGCGGTCAACGGGATGGTGTCGGTCACCACCACCATATCGATGTCGGAATTCTTGATGCGGTCCACCGCCTGACCGGAGAAGATCGGGTGGGTCGCATAGGCCAGCACGCGTTCGGCGCCGCGCTCCTTCAGAGCGCTGGCCGCCTTGCACAGCGTGTTGGCGGTGTCGATCATGTCGTCGACGATCAGGCAGGTGCGGCCCGACACATCGCCGATGATGTTCATCACTTCGGCCACATTGGCCTTCGGGCGGCGCTTGTCGATGATCGCCAGATCCGTGTTCAGCGCCTTGGCCACCGCCCGGGCGCGGACCACGCCGCCCACGTCCGGGCTGACTACGATCAGGTCGTCGAAGCGCTGGGCGCGGATGTCCTTCAACAGCACCGGGGTCGCATAAACGTTGTCCACCGGAATGTCGAAGAAGCCTTGGATCTGGTCGGCGTGCAAGTCGACTGTCAGCACGCGGTCGATGCCGGCGCTGGTCAGCATATTGGCCACCAGCTTGGCAGAAATCGGCACGCGGGCGGAACGCGGACGGCGATCCTGGCGGGCGTAGCCGAAATAGGGAATCGCCGCGGTGATCCGGCCGGCGGACGCGCGTTTCAGCGCATCGGCCATGGTCAGGATTTCCATCAGGTTGTCGTTGGTCGGCGCACAGGTGGATTGCAGAATGAAAACGTCGCGGCCGCGAACATTTTCCAGCAGCTCCACTGCCACTTCGCCATCGCTGAACTTGCCGACATCGGCGCGTCCCAACGAAATATCCAAATGTTTGACTACGTTCTGAGCAAGTTCCGGATTAGCCGTACCGGTAAATACCATCAAACTGTCGTATGCCGCCATGATTCGCTTTGCCTTAGCTGGATAAAGAAAAAGCGTGTAAGGCTCTCTTACACGCTTTTTTCATGCTCTCTCTTATTCGGAGAAAGTCCTGGCTGGGGAGGTAGGGATCGAACCTACGAATGCCGGAATCAAAATCCGGTGCCTTACCACTTGGCGACTCCCCAGTAACCTTATTCAGCGCTGTCGAACAGGGGGTGGACATTCAGTCCTTCCGCTACAAATCCCTGATATTTTTTCAACAACACTCGGTAAACTTTATCGGCTTCGTCTTTCGACTCGAATTCCACAAACACGCAAGCGCCGGAACCGGTCATCAGCGGCGAACCATATTTTCTTAACTCGCTCAGTACTTCATTCACCGCTGGAAATCTTTTCTCTACAACGTTTTGCAGGTCATTTCTGCGCTGCTGCGTTGTTTCGAGGATTCGCATTATGCCGAGGCGACCTACCTCTGTCAACATGCTTTGCGAAAAATTCCGGAATATCTCGGCAGTCGGCACATGGACCTGTGGGTGAATTACCAAATACCAGGCAGGCTTCAAAGAAAGGGGCTCCAACACCTCTCCGACGCCGGTGGCCAACGCATTGCGGCCAAAGATGAAAACCGGCACGTCGGCGCCCAGCCTCAAGCCCAGCGCCTGCAGCCGCTCGCGCGGCCAACCCAGCCCCCATAAGCGATTCAACGCGATCAGCACGGTGGCGGCGTCGGAGCTGCCGCCGCCCAGGCCGCCGCCCATCGGCGTGCGTTTTTCCAGCTCGATGCTCGCTCCAAG
Source organism: Chromobacterium indicum (assembly GCF_039708975.1). Taxonomy (NCBI): domain Bacteria; kingdom Pseudomonadati; phylum Pseudomonadota; class Betaproteobacteria; order Neisseriales; family Chromobacteriaceae; genus Chromobacterium; species Chromobacterium indicum. The sequence continues at coordinate 53,422 of NZ_JAYFSJ010000015.1, read as the reverse complement.
CCGGCAGCCGCTTTCCTGCTGCAGCAGCCGGGCCGCGCGCACGGTCAGATCCTGCTCCGGCGGCACGCCGTCGGTCGGCGTCAAGAGTTCGATCGCGCCATCGTCGCGGACGGCCAGGCGCAACGTGTCGCCGAAATCGATGAACCGGAACACAGTCTCCAGCAAGTGGTAGCCATCGGGCCGTTTGCCGACCACGTGCAGCAACAGGTTGAGCTTGGCCGGAGCCGGATAGGTGTGAAACGGATGCCGCATGTCTATCTTGTTCTGTATCTGGATGATGGGTATTCGGAGGGCGCGGGGAAGCTGGCTTACTGCCAGCTCTGCACCACTACCTTGACGGTCAGGCCTTCGCGCTGCATTTCCACCCGTTTGGGATGGTCGGCGTCGACGTCGGCGTCGCGGACGAATCGGATATGCCAGCCCTGCTGCTCCAGATTGCCGTCGGCGTCGACGCGGCTTTCCAGACCGGGCGCCGGCAGGCCGCGTATCCACCACACCAGATTGGACAGCGGCAGCGGCCACCCCATCACCTGCCGGGTCAGGCTTTCCACGTCGTCGGCCTGCCAGCTTTTGCCGTCGGCCAGCAGCGTCACGCCGCCGGGATCGCGCAGCACCTTGGCCACGGTGTTGCCCAGCGGCGAGTTGATCGCCACCTCGTCGCGCGGCGGCTGGTGCCGCCAGTCGAAATTGGCGACATGGCCCTTGCCGTCCAGATTGGCCGACAGGCGGCCGCTGACGCTGAACGGCGCGTCGGCCGCCGCCTCCAGCGACGGCTTGGGACGGAATAAAGCCTCGTTGGCGCAACCGGCTAGCAGCAGCGCCAGCGACAACAGCAGCGCGCGCCGGATCACGGCTTGGCCCCCAGGCGGCGCATCGCCTCGGAGATCACCTCATGGCCGGGATGCTGCGCCAGCTCCTTGCGCCACACGGCCATCGCCTCGTCACGGCGGCCCTGCTTCCACAGCACCTCGCCCAGATGCGCCGCCACTTCCGGGTCCGGCATCGCGGCGTAGGCCTTTTCCAGATTGCGCCGCGCGGCGTCCAGCCGGCCCAGCTTGTACTGCACCCAGCCCAGGCTATCCTGGATCACCGGATTGCCCGGCTCCGCCTTCAGCGCCTTTTCGATGTAGCCATAGGCTTCCTGGTAGCGCGTGGTCCGGTTGGCCAGCGTGTAGCCAAGCGCGTTCAAGGCCTGGGCATCGCCGGGCTTGTCCTTCAAAATCTGTTTCAGGTCGCGCTCGGCATTGCCGGTGTTGCCCAGCATGTCGGACACCAGCGAGCGCTCGTACAGCAGTTCGGTCGAACGCGGCTGCCGCTGCAGCGCCTGGGTCAACACTTCGTAAGCGCGGCGCGGCTGCTTGGCTTCTCGCGCCAGCTGCGATTGCAGCAAGGCCACCGAAACCTTCTCCTGGTCGTTGCCGCCCAGGCCGTTCAGACGCGCCAGCGCCTCTTCCAGACGATCGTTTCCGGCCTCGAGTATCGCCAGCCGGGATTGCGCGGGCAGATATTGCTGGCCGGGGCCGACCTGGCGGTACCAGTTTTCGGCGCGCTCGACATCGCGGCTGTCCTCCGCGATCTGTCCCAGCGTGTAACGGACGAAGTCCTGTTCCTGATACTGGCTGGCCAGCGCGTGCTGCAGGCGGTCGTCGGCGGTTTTCAGATCGCGCATCTGGTAGGCCAGCAGGCCGGTCGCGTACAACAGGTCGGCATTATCCGGATGCGTCTTCAGCAAGGCTTCGAAAGCGGCCCGCGCCTCGGGGAAACGCTTGGCCCCGACCAGCAGCCGCGGGTAGGCGGTCTGCAGCTCCAGCCCGGCGTCGGGACGGCGCGCCAGCTCGCGCTGCAGGAATTCCGCCGCCGCATTGATGTCCTTGCGGCGCAGCCTGTCCACCTGCCAGGCCACCGGCAGGTCCCATTTCGGCGCGATGCGCGCCAGGCGGTCGAACTCGCGGTCCACCGCGGCCTGGTCGTTATTGTCCGCCGCGGCGGCGAGCACCGCGAAACGGGCCTCCGGCAGATCGGGGTAACGATCGGCCAGTTCCTCCACCAGGCGGTAAGACGGAGCCGAGCCGCCGTCCTGCCTGGCGCTCAGCCGCGCCAGCTGGACGAAGATCGCGGGGGCGCGCTGCGGCTCCAGCCGCAGCAGCTCTTCGATCAAGGGTTTGCTTTCGGCCAGCTTGCCGCCGCGCATCAGCGTGATGAACAGCTGCTCGCGCGCCGGCAGGGAATTGGGATCCAGCTCTATCCACAGTTGCAGCGCCTCGGTCGCCGGCTTCAACTGGCCGGACAACAGGCAGAATTCGGCGGCGCGCTGGGCCATCCGCGGATCGCGGGTCTCGCGCGCCAGATCGAGGTAGGTGAGCCCGGCGGAGCCGGCCGCGCCGCGGCGGGCGGCGATCTCGCCGGCCAGCACGCCATAGAGGATTTCGGGCGACAGTTCGACCTTGGGCAGCGCGGCCTCGTCCGGCTCGGCCGCGGCCGCCGGTTTCGATTCGGGCTGAGCGGGCGCGGCCGCCGGAGGCTTGACGCCGGCGCAGGCCGACAGCAGCAGCGCCAGCAGCAACGGGAGGGATCGTTTCAGCGGTTTCATTCGCATGGATTAAGTTGCCTGCTCAAAGCCTGTTGAACGCGTAGAATAGCATGTCCGGTTTTCATCTTTGCACCATTTACCGAATCGCCGCCTGACCATGCCAGAACTGCCCGAAGTCGAAACCACCCGCCGCGGCGTAGAGCCGCATCTAGAAGGCCGCATCCTGCGCGGCGCCGTTGTCCGCAATCCCAGTCTGCGCTGGCCGGTGCCGCCGGATCTGGCGGAGCGCGTCGCCGGCGAAAAAGTGCTGGCCGTGCGCCGCCGCGCCAAATACCTGCTGCTGGAGTGCGAGAGCGGCACCCTGCTGATCCACCTGGGCATGTCCGGCAGCCTGAGGGTGATGCCGGCCGGCTCGCCGCCGCAGAAGCACGATCACCTGGACCTGCTCTTGGGCGATCAGGTGCTGCGCTTCCGCGACCCGCGCCGCTTCGGCGCCGTGCTGTGGCATATCGGCCCGCTCGAGCTGCACCCGCTGCTGAAGGCGCTGGGGCCGGAGCCGCTGTCCGACGCCTTCGGCGGCGAAGCGCTGTTCCAGGCCATGCGCCGCCGCGGCAGCCCGATCAAGCTGGTGATCATGGACAACCACGTGGTGGTCGGCGTCGGCAACATCTATGCCAACGAGTCGCTGTTCCACGCCGGCATCTCGCCGTCGCGTCCGGCCTGCGATCTGTCCCGCGCGGATTGCGACCGGCTGGCGGCCGAAATCAAGGCGGTGCTCCGGCGCGCGATCGACGCCGGCGGCAGCACGCTGCGCGATTTCGTCGACAGCGAGGGCAAGCCCGGCTACTTCCAGCAAAGCTATATGGTGTACAACCGCCAGGAAGAGCCGTGCCGCCGTTGCGGCACCCCCATACGCCACATCCGCCAGGGCCAGCGCAGCACTTACTATTGCCCGCTGTGCCAGCCGTGATAGAGTGGCGGCCTGTCATCCCTCAGACTTGAAACCGTAACGATCTTGAAGTCACCCGCCACCACTTCATTCGCCACCCGCTGCGGCCGCGTCTTGCGCCTGCTCGGCCATCTGGCCGTCGGCGTGTTCATCGTCGCCACCCGCTATTCCCGGCTGGCCCAGGCCGAGCGCGCGGTGGTCACCCGCCGCTGGGCGCAGCACGCGCTGAAGATACTCGGCGTCAGCATCAAGGTGCAGGGCGTCAACCCAGGCTTCTATCCGCCCAACACCCTGCTGGTCGCCAACCACGTGTCCTGGCTGGACATCGTGGCACTGAACAGCTGCACCGTGTCGCGCTTCGTCGCCAAGCGCGAAATCCGCAAGTGGCCGCTGATCGGCTGGCTGGCCTACGTGGCCGGCACGCTGTTCATCGACCGCGGCAACCGCCGCGACGCCAGCCGCGTCAACCAGATACTGGCCGACGCGATGAAGAACGGCGGCTGCATGGCGGTGTTCCCGGAATCCACCACTTCGGACGGCAGCGGCCTGTTGCCGTTCAAGGCCTCGCTGTTCGAGGCCGCGCTGCTGGCTGGCGGCACCGTGCAGCCGGTATCGCTGCGTTATCAGCGGCCGGACGGCAGCCTGCTGCGGGAAGCCGCCTACATCGACGACATTTCGCTATTTCAAAGCATAGGCAAAGTGTTGAGCGTGCCGCAGATCGAGGTGGAGATCAGCTACGGGCTGCCGCTGAAAGCCGGCGACGCCGGCCTGGACAACCGCTTCCTGCTGGCGGAACAGGCCAGGTTTCAGGTGGCGCGCGGCCTGCGCCTGCAACTGGAGGAAAAGCCGCAGCCGGCGCCGGCCGCGGAAACCGGCGCCTGAGCGCTCAGCGCGCCAGCCGCTGGCTCAGGCCTTCGTAGAGGTCGTCGCCCAGGCGGACATAGCCCGGTCCCGTGAAGTGGACCATATCCGGGCGGCCCAGTTGCTGCTGCCGCCACGCGCGCATGCTGCACAGTCCGCCCATCGCCTGCTGCCAATCCCAATACAGCAAATGGTTGTCGCGCGCCAACTGGCGCTGCGTCTGCTGCACCGCGCTCAACATCAGCGGCCGCTGCGGGCCCGCCGCGCACTCGCGGCTGACCGCCCCGCCCTTGCTTCGCGCCGAATCCGGCGCGCCCAGCAGCAGGATGGCCGCTTGCGGCAACTGGCTGCGCACCAGGCTGACCGCGCCCTGCAATGTGGCGCGGTATTCGTCCAGATCCAGCTTGGGGTCGAAAGCCTCATTGGTGCCGTAGGCCAGAATCACCAGATCAGCCTCCCGCGCCGCCAGCTGCCTGCCCCAGGCCCCTCCCCAGCTGCGCCACAAGGCCAGTTCCGCGCCATTGCTGCCCACGGTATCCAGCACCACGCCGGGCGCCAGCTTTTCCAACTCATAACCGCCCACTTCCGGCGCCGGCAGACTATCCGCGCGCAAGGTGAACGGCAGCTTCAGCTTCATTTCCACCCGCTGCCAGCCCGCGCCGGCGTTAGCCTGCGCTCGTCGCGGACCGCTGCCGTCGTCCACGATCAAGCCCTGCCCGTCCGCGCTCTGCCGCAGCCAGATCCGCACCCGCCACAAGCCCTTGTCCTCGACGCGCGGGCGCACCGCGATGCTGGCCCCTGGCCGTTGCGCGATGCCGACGAAACCGCCCAGCGGGAAGTCCGGATCGGTGTCGCGGCGGCTGTTGCGCAGCGCCCAGCCTTCGCTGCGCATATAGGCCAGCGCGTTGCGCTGCCCCGGCACATTGACCGGCGGCAGCCAGCCTATGCCGGCGTCGCCGTAGCGCGCCTGCAGCCGGGCGCGCAATTCGCCGCTGAAGTAGTCGGCGGCGGTGTGCGAATCGCCGAACTGGATCACCCGCACCGGCGGCTGCGCCTCGCCCTGCAGGCTGAAGCGCGCGGCCAGGCGGGCCAGGTTGGGTTCGCCGAAATCCTGCACCGGCGCAGCCTGCGCCTGGGCCGCCAGCGCGGCCGCCATCATCCAGCGCGACGCGCGCGCGATTGCCTTGAATGTCATTCGAACCTCAATTCCGCCAGCACGCGGCGCGCCAGCAGCAGTTGGCCCTGACGGGTGAAATGCACGCCGTCGGCGGTACGCACCGCCACCTCGCCCTGGTCGGGCAATGTCATGAATTTATTGAAGCTGTCGTCCTGGCTGCCCAGCGCCTCGCGGGTGGAGATGAAGCGTCCGCCCCCGGCCGCCACCTCTTCCCGGTACAGGCGGTTCAGGTAGTGCACGCCGTCGTTCATCTTGTCGCGGCTCATATTGGGCAGGCCCAGCCACAGCACCTTGACCTTGCGCTTGCTTGCGCTGGCGAGAATGCTCCGGATCCGCTCGCGGTAGCGTTGCTCCCAGTCGGGAGACGCGAAGCGGATGTAATGATTGCCGTTGACCATGTCCCAGGTATCGTTGGCGCCGATGAACATCACCAGCAACTGCGCTTTGGGATTGGCCGCCAGCTGGCGCTCCACCGTCGCCGGCCAATTGAAGAAATCCGGATAGGTGAGGCCGGTGCTTTGCTTGCTGATATCGATCGCCTTGACCTGATGTTGTCGGAACAGCGGCGGCAACAGATGCAGCGCCACGCCCTGCATCATAGAATCGCCGGCCAGCAACACTGGCAGTCCCTCCTCCAGCAGCAGGCGGGAATCCACCGCTTTGACAGCCGCCGCCGCGGCAGCCGAGGCCTGCGGCTTGGGTACCGCGACTTTGGCTGCCGGTGCCGGCCTCGGCTTCAGACAGCAGGCGTTCAAGCTGTCTATCATGCGGCGGTCCCAACCGCCCACCTGCTGCTGCAGCGCTTCGCTGTGCCGGCGCAACCCTCCGCCCAGCGAACCGCCTTCCCTCCATGGCGACAGCGCGTCCAGCCGCTCCAGCAGGCTGGGCGCGTGGAAGGTTTGCCGCCAGTAGGCGTTGACGGCGGCCTGCTCCAGCCAGAACAGCAACAGCATGCAGCTGAGCAGGATGACGAGGATGCGGCGGTGCGGATAGGCGGCGAGCATGGCGAGGGTCGAATCGTCAGAATTGGTAGTAAATGAAAGCGGGGATGCCGGACGGCGCCAGCGAGATCACCAACAGCGCGATGGCGCTCAACAGCAGCGGCTTGCCCCACCACGGCAGCGCGGCCAGCCGGCCGAAACAGCGCTCGGGCAGGGAGGACAGCGTGGGCAGCGCGGCCAGCCACAGCGCCAGCAACAACAGCAAGCCCGGCGCGTTCAGCGTCAGCTCCTGGCCGGAGTGCGCAAACATCGCGCGCAGGAAATCCATCGCCTCATCCAGCGACTGGGCGCGAAAGAATACCCAGGCCAGACACACGTAATGGAAAGTGATCAGCCGCGCCAGCCACGGCGACGCTCCGCTGACGGCGTCGCGCCGCCACAGCTTGTCGCCGACGTTCAACGCCACCACGCCCAGGCCGTGCATCGCGCCCCACACCAGGTATTTCAGGCTAGCGCCGTGCCACAGGCCGGACAGCAGCATCGCCGCCAACAGGTTGATCTGCGCGCGGGCGAAGCCATCGCGGTTGCCGCCCAGCGGGATGTAGACGTAGTCGCGGATCCAGCTGGACAGCGAGATGTGCCAACGCCGCCAGAAATCGCGCAGGTTCAGCGCCAGGTAGGGCGCGTCGAAGTTGCGCGGCAGCTGGATGCCCAGCAGCAGCGCCAACGCGGTGACCAGGTCGGTATAACCGGAGAAGTCCAGGTAGATCTGCAGCGCGTAGGCGTAGAACGCCGCCCACACCTCCAGGGTATGGAAAGTGTCAGGCGCGGCGAACACCGGGTCCACCCAAGCGCTGGCCAGCCAGCCGGCCAGCCACAGCTTCTTCAGCAAGGCCAGCGCGATCAGGCCCAAGGCGCGGTCCAGCTGCGCCACCTGCCGCCGGGCGGGACTGCGCAGTTGCTCCAGCAGATCGCCGGCGCGGCAGATCGGCCCCGCCAGCAGGGTGGGGAAGAACGCCAGGAACAACGCGAACTGCGGCAGCGCCGCCGGCTTGATCTCCTTGCGGTACACCGACACGAAGTAGCTGACCGACTGGAAGGTATAAAAGGAGATCCCCACCGGCATCAGGATGTCCAGCGCCGGCAGCAGCGCCGTCACTCCCAGCGCGTTAAGGCCGGCCTGCGCGCTTTCGCGGAAGAAATCGAAGTATTTGAACAAGGCCAGATTGCCCACAGCCAGCAGCAAGGAAGCCTGCAGCCAACGCCGCGGACTGGCGGACGCGCTCATCCGCCGGCTCAGGCCATGCTGAACCAGCGTGTAGACGGCAAGAATGGAGGCGAAACGCCAATCGAGCTTGGCGTAGAACAAATAGCTGGCCAGCAGGAGCAGAAGGTTCTGCATGCTGGGCATGCGGCGGCAGCCCCAGTAGACGGTAAAAAAACCGACGAAAGCCAGGGCGAACTCAATGGACAGATAGCTCATGCTAAGGTAACAAGCTGGCGGAGGCGGCAATTATGACAATAAGCCTTGCCGCTTGCCAGCTTTGCTAAAAATTTATTTATCTGCCCGCCGCAAGCGCGATTTCCCGATAGGCCGGGCAAGGCAGAGAAAACAATTGCCTGTCATTCAGCCGCAGCGCCGACAGGCTGCCGCCCCACAGGCAGCCCGAGTCTATCGCCAGGATATCCTCGTCCAGATGCACGCCCAGCGCCGACCAGTGGCCGCAGATGATGGGCGTGCCGCCGTGGCGGCGGCCCGGCGCCTCGAACCACGGCACCAGATTGGCCGGCGCGCCGTCCAACTCGCCCTTGTAGCTGAGGTCCAGCTCACCGTCCCGCGTCAGGAAGCGCATCCGCGTCATCACGTTGACGATCAGGCGCAGCCGATCCACACCCTTCAGATCATCGGTCCAGCGCGTGGGTTTATTGCCGTACAGGCGGCCGAGAAACTCCCGGTAGCGGGTGCCCGACAGGCCGAACTCCACTTCCTCAGCCAGCCGGAGCGCCTTGGAAATCGTCCATTCCGGCAACAGGCCAGCGTGCACCATCGCGTAGCCCTGGCCCTCCAGCATCATCGGCTGGCAGCGCAGCCAGTCCAGCAGCACCTTGCCGTCGGCGGCGTTGAGGATGTCTTCTATGGTGTCGTCGCGATGGAGCTTGCCGAAGCCTTCCGATACCGCCAGCAGATGCAAGTCGTGGTTGCCCAGCACCATCTCCACCTGGTCCTGGTGCTGGAACACCCAGCGCAGCACATCCAGCGACTGCGGTCCGCGGTTGACCAGATCGCCGGTCAGCCACAGCGTATCCTTGCCGGGATTGAAGTCGATCAGCCGCAGCAATTGCTGGAACGGCTCGAAACAGCCCTGGATGTCGCCGATTGCGTAGATGGCCATATTGTTTCCTTGAGTGGCGGATCGGCTGCGAGAGTGGGACGCCATCCGCGATAAGCCATGATACCCCATGCTACAATGCATGGCCTTGATTACCGATTTGCTGCGCCCGTCCGGGCCCGACCGCCATGTCCGCTCCCCTGCTCAATCCGCCGCAACGCGCGGCCATCCATTACCTTGACGGCCCCTTGCTGGTGCTGGCGGGCGCCGGCTCGGGCAAGACTCGGGTGATCACCTACAAGATCGCCCATCTTGTGCGCGAGGGCGGCATTCCGGCCCGGCACATCGCCGCCATCACCTTCACCAACAAGGCGGCGCGCGAAATGCTGGAGCGGGTGAGCAAACTGATGACATCGGCCGAAATCCGCGGCATCACCGTCTCCACCTTCCACTCGCTCGGCATGCACATCCTCCGTCAGGAAGCGCCGCATCTGGGTTACAAAACCCAGTTCTCCATCCTGGACGCCTACGATGCCGGCAAGATCATCGCCGACATCCTGAACACCACCGCCAAGGATGAAATACGCAAGGTACAGAGCCAGATCTCGCTGTGGAAGAACGATCTGAAAACGCCGGACGACATGCTGCTGGCGGCGCAGGACCAGTGGGAAAGCGTCTGCGCCAAGACGTATCTGGCCTATCAGGACACGCTGACTGCCTATCAGGCGATGGACTTCGACGACCTGATCCGGCTGCCGGTGCAGCTGTTCCGCACCCACCCGGAAGTGCTGCTCAAATGGCAGGGCAAGCTTCGCTACCTGCTGCTGGACGAATATCAGGACACCAATACCTGCCAATACCAGATGGTGAAGCTGCTGGCCGGCGTGCGCGGACTGTTCACTGCGGTGGGCGACGATGACCAGTCCATTTACGCCTGGCGCGGCGCCAATATGGAAAACCTGCGCCTGCTGCAGCAGGATTTCCCTCAGCTTAAAGTGATCAAGCTGGAGCAGAACTACCGCTCCACCGCCCGCATCCTGCGCGCCGCCAACAGCGTGATCTCCAATAATCCCAAGCTGTTCGAAAAACAGCTGTGGAGCGAGCTGGGCCTAGGCGAACCGATACACGTGGTCCAGTGCAAGGACGAAGAACACGAGGCGGAGACAGTGGTGCAAAAGCTGCTCGCCCACAAGTTCGAGTGCCGGACCGAGTTCAAGGACTACGCCATCCTCTACCGCGGCAACTACCAGGCGCGGATCTTCGAGCAGGCGCTGCGCAACCAGCGCATCCCCTACCAGATGGCCGGCGGCCAGAGCTTCTTCGACAAGCCTGAAATCAAGGACCTGCTGGCCTATATGCGGCTGATCACCAACCCGGACGACGATCCCGCCTTCATCCGCGCGCTGACCACGCCCAAGCGCGGCGTCGGCGCCGGCACGCTGGAGAAGCTGGGCGCCTGGGCCGGCCAGTACGGCAAGAGCCTGTTCGCCGCCGCCCACGACGCCGGCCTGCGGGTGCAGGTGCAGCAGGCGCAACTGGCGCCGCTGGAGCAATTCTGCGAATTCATCACCCAGCTGCAGTACCGCGCCACCCGCGAGGAAGCCGGCAAGCTGGCGATGGAGCTGCTGCAGGCGATAGGCTACGAAGCCTGGCTGTACGACAGCGAGGACAGCCCCAAGATCGCCGAAACCAAATGGAAGAACATGCTGGAAATGGTGGCCTGGTTGGCGAAAAAGGGTGAGGCCGACGGCAAAAACCTGATCGAGCTGACGCAGACCATCGCGCTGATCACCATGCTGGAAGGGCGCGACGAAGGCGAGGTGGACGCGGTGAAAATGTCGACGCTGCACGCGTCCAAGGGCCTGGAGTACCCGCACGTGTTCCTGGTGGGCTGCGAGGAAGGCATCCTGCCGCACAGCGAGTCGGTGGAAAACGGCATGGTGGAAGAAGAGCGGCGGCTGATGTACGTCGGCATCACCCGCGCCCAGCGCAGCCTGACGCTCAGCTACTGCGTCAAGCGCCGCCGCGCCGGCGAATGGCAATTCATCGAGCCGTCGCGCTTCATCAGCGAAATCGACGGCGAAGACCTGCGCCATTTCGGCAAGCCCGGCGCCGAGCCACTGGTCAGCAAGAGCGAGGGAAAATCCCGGCTGGCCAACCTGACCGCGATGCTGGCCGGCAAGGACAAATCGGGCGAAACGCCGACGGATTGAGCGGGCAAGAAAAATGGCGCCGCGAGGCGCCATAAAGAAGAATGAGGAACATCTCTGGGTGAAGCGAGGCTGGGGAACCTCACCTGACTGAAGGGCTGGAAAGCCAATCGGTCAATCAGATGAGCGAATGATGCCCGATATCCGCCAAGCTGCCACCTGTCCTTTTTAGCAAGTCATAAGCATTGACATTTCACAAAATACCAAAAGCATTAAAAAATCACCCAATGCCAATTGGGTGATTTTTTATATCAAATGCTGCTTATTTTGAATTATTGACCATATACTCGATGGCAGAGCGGAATTCCGCATCGCTACCGGTATAGCCGCCTTTGGGCGGCATCGCGTTCAGGCCCTTGGTGGCGATTTTCACCACTTCGTCCATGCCCGGCTTCAGACGCGCCGACCATGCCGCCTTGTCGCCGAACTTCGGCGCGCCCGCGAGGCCCGCGGCATGGCAAGCCACGCACACGCTGTCGTAAATCTTCTTGCCGACCACCGCCGGGTCCGCCGCAGCGGCCGCGCCGCCCGCCCCGCCAACCGGTGGCTCGGTGAACTTGGCGCCGCCGGCGTTGCCCATATAGGCGACCGCGCGCTTCACTTCGTCATCGCTCAGATCGGTCGCGCCGCCCTTGGCCGGCATCGCGTTGAAGCCATGCAAGGCATGGTTGACCAGCATGTCCCAACCCTTGGCGATGCGCGGTCCCCAGGCGCCGGCGTCGCCGAACTTGGGAGAGCCGGCCAGGCCGGTGGCGTGACAGGACATGCAGATGCCCTTGTAGACCTGCTCGCCAGTGCGCATGCCCGGCGGCGCGTCGCTGGCCTTGGACTCGCCGACCGGCTTCAGGCGGGCTGCCACGGCTTCCTTGGTCATCACCTCGGCATCCACATTGAAACCACTGGTGGCGAGCTTGGCCAACAGCCAAATCGCCACGACAAGGAAGACAACGACGCTGACCAGCACCTTTACGATCTGGCCGGGGGCCATTCCGTTCTCATTACTCATCCCAAGCCTCGCCTGAAAAAATGACAATTAAAACTGGTTAATTATACGGTATGCAAGTTCGCAAGGCAAAAAACCATACTCTGGACTCGGATTAGATGTTTGCGGTATGATGCGTTCACTTGATTGCAAGTGCCAGCGCACCCGTAGCTCAGTTGGATAGAGTGTCAGTTTCCGAAGCTGAAGGTCACAGGTTCGATCCCTGTCGGGTGCGCCAACCAAATCAAGCGCTTGCGCCATTTCATGACATTGCGTTCATTCCGGTTGTTCCCTCCTGCATTCCCCGCAAACTGATTTCCCAACGCTGCCCCGCAATATCCGCCTTTTGCATTTCGTTGAACCCGCCCGCAGCATCTATTCCAAACCGTCACAGTTGTTTTTCCTCCCGCTCTCTCTTTCGCCCTGAAATACGCCTTTAACATGAGACACCCATAACTCAGCCCGCCGGCCTCGCCGCATCGCGCACGCGCCGGCATGGAACCTGGAAAGTCTCATGAACATCCTGATCCTACACCGCATCCCCTATCAAAAGATCAACTACCATCTCGGCATCGACCACGACAGGCACAACGTCACCTACATCGGCACCGCCAAACAATTGGCAAACCTGCCTGAAGGTTTGCGTTGCGCCCGGCTCGAACGGCCTGGCCTCAAGGATACCGCCAGTGAGGTGCTGGCGATTCTGTCCGATCTCAAACTGCATTTCGACCGGGTGATTTCCCTTTCCGAGTACGAGCTGCTCGATGCCGCCAAGGTCCGCGAGGCGCTCGGCGTCCCTGGCGCCAGCATCGACGAAGTGATGGCCGTCCGGGACAAGCTGATCATGAAACACAGGGCTGCCGCGGCCGGACTGCGTGTGCCGCAAGCCTTGCCGCTCGCCGAATTCCTTGCCCAGGGCGGCGCCCCATGGCCGGGACGCACCGTCATCAAGCCCGTGGACGGTGCCTCCAGCGAAGACGTCCAAGTCTTCGACGATCCGGCCTCTCTGGCCAGCGCGCTGGAGAGCCGCCAGGCCGGCATCCCCCGCCTGGACCAAGACCTCCACGCCAACGCGGAGCGCTTCGAGGTGGAAACCTTCATCACCGGTCCTTTGCTGCACCTTGACGGCTTGGTGCACAACGGCAAGGTCGTCGCGCTGGTGGGCAGCCGCTACATCGGCACCTGCCTCGACTACGCCAAGGGCCAACCGCTGGGTTCGGTGCAATTCAAACTCGACGCCGCGCAGGAGCAGTGGGTTCAACGCGCCATCGACGCCATCAGCCTGCGCTCCGGCGCTTTCCATCTCGAAGTCATAGACGATAACGGCAGCGGCGACTGGGTCTTCCTCGAGATCGCCAACCGGGTCGGCGGCGCCGACGTGGTCGACACCTTCGAGATGGCGACCGGCATCTACCTGCCGGCCCAGGAACTGGCCATCCTGTGCGGAGAACAGCCAGACCTGCCCGGCTCGTTGCGCAAGACGACCTTCTTCGGATGGTTCGTGTTCCCTGGCCATCACCTGCCCGACGGTTTCGTGGAGCTGGATGGCCACCAGTCCTTCTGCAAATCATCCGAGTTGCTGCGCCACAGCGTGCTGCCGAGGGATACGCCGCTGCCGCGCAACATCACTTACCAGGCTTTCGAGGTGCCGTTCTCCGGCGTGGTCGGCGCCGAGTCGACGACCGCGCTGCAAACATGGATGGAGGCGCTGTTCGCCGCGGTCACCCTGCATCCCCGCCTCCAGGAAGAAGTCCGCGAGGTGCCGGCATGAACAATCTGCGAATGCTGTCGTTTCTTGGATCTCGGGCGGCGTCGGCGCTGGGCGACCAGTTCCTGATGTTCGCCGTGCCGCTGATCGTTTATCACAGCACCGGCAGCGCGACGATGTCCGGCCTCGCCTTTCTGTGCGAGTGGCTGCCGCGCGTGATCTCGCTGCCGCTCGCCGGCACGTTCTCCGACAGGCTGGGCGGCCGCCGCGTCTACGCGCTGGCCGACGGCACCCGGGCCGGCGCCTGCCTGCTGGCGGCGCTGGGCCTCGCGATGTGGCCGGGCCACAGCTTCGCCATGGCCGCCATCCTGATGGCGATTTGCGCGGCCTGCTACGCCCAGGCTTTCATCGCGCTGGAAAGCACGGTTCCGATGCTGGTGCCGCCGGAACAGATGCCGAAAGCGCAAAGCATTTTGCAAGCGATAGATTATTCCGCAGGGGTGCTGGGCCCGGCGCTGGCCGGCGCGCTGAGCCTGTGGCTGGCTCCCAGCCAACTGCTGTGGGCGGCCTGCGGCGTGTTCGCCGTCAGTGCCGCCGGCGTCTGCACGCTGCCGCCGATGCCGTCGCGCGCGGCCAGCCAGCCGTCCGAACGCAGACCGCTGTTCCTCGACAGCTTGCAGCACGGCTTCGCCACGCTGAGACAGGCTCCCGTGCTGCTGGCCCTGGTCGCGCTGTCGATGCTGGTCAATCTCGTGGTCGGACTGGCGCTATCGACCAGCGCCGCCGTCACTGTCGGCGTGTTCGGCAAGACCGACCAGGTCTACGCGACGCTGCAGGCCTTCATGGGCATGCTGTCCATCGCCAGCTTCCTGCTGGTGCCCTGGCTGCTGCGCCGGGCATCCGTCTACCAGTTGGGCATGGCGGCCTTTGCGCTGATCATCAGCGGCGGCGTCCTGATGGGCTTGGCAAGCCACTATTCGATATTCGTGCTGGGATATGCGCTCAGCTTCGGTTTGTGCGGCCTCTTCAACGTGTTCATCCGCACCGAGCGGCTGCACTGGATTCCCAAGGAGAAACTGGGAAGGGTCATCAGCGTGATCGTGCTGCTGAACCAGCTCAGCCTGCCGCTGTCTGGCTTGCTGGTCACCTTGCTGGCCAACCGCATTCCTCTCCAGTGGCTGTTCATCGGCGCGGCCCTGCTCGCCTTCGGCCTGTGGATGCCGCTGCAAGCTTATATCCGCCCTCGCGCGGTCACGGCCCAGCCCAGCCCCGCCTGACGCCTCTGCCCACCCCCGCAACGGGTTCATGGCTTAGCCATGAGCCCGTTTTTCATTCCAGAACAGTCCATCATTACTAATTATCAAATCAAACCATTCCAAATCGTTAAATCTCATTTTCCATAGGATTTAACAAAAAATATGTCGAAGTAATATATTAGTCCTGCAACCATTCTTCTGGAGATCGTCAGCAAATGACTGTTCGCATACATTGGAGCCTGCCGCTGGATAGCGGGCAACAGAGCGCCAGCGGCGGCTTCGATGCCGGCGTGGTCGACGTCGACACCATGATCAGCTTCGCCCGCGAAGCGGAAGAAGCAGGCGTGGATTCGCTGCTGATGCCGATGAGCTGTTACATGCCGGACCCCATTCCCCTGCTTGCCGCGCTGCTGCGGGAAACCCGCCGCGTCCGCTTCATCCTCGCCTATCGTCCGGGCCTGATGTCGCCGACCTTGCTGACGCAGGTCATCAATACCCTGGCATGCATGGGACAGTCCCGCGTGGACCTGAATCTGGTGGCCGGCATCTCTCCGCAAGAACAGGCTTATTACGGCGATTTTCTGGAGCATGACGATCGTTACCGCCGCGCCGACGAGTTCCTTGGCGTCATGCAGGCGCTGTGGGCCAGCCGCGAACCCGTCACTTTCCACGGCCAGCATTACCAGATCGAAGCGGCCACCCTCGGCCTGCGCCACCCAGGCGACGGCCGCCCCTACATCTACGTCAGCGGCGCCAGCGCGCCGGCCAAGGCGCTGGCCGAAGAGCGCGCCGACTGTTGGCTGTGCTACGGCGACCTGCCGGCCAAGGTAGGCGTCCATGCCGCGCCGCTGTTGCAAGCGGGCAAGGAAGTTGGCCTGCGGCTGCACGTGATCGCCCGCGAGACGCGGGAGCAGGCCCTGGACGCGATAGCGGAAATGATGGCCCGCCCGGATGAAAAACACCGCGCCTTCATCAAGGACTTCGTTTCCCGCTGCGACTCCGAGGCCGTCAAGGGCAGTTTCCGCCTCGCCGAACAATATCCGGACCACTGGCCGTCTCCCTATCTGTGGACCGGTGCGGTCCCCTACCGCGGCGGCCCCGCCATCGCCATCGTCGGCAGCTATCAAGAAGTGGCCGATTACATCCGGGAATACGAACGCCACGGCATCCGCAATTTCATTTTTTCAGGCTGGCCGTCCCGCGACGAAATGCGCCACTTCTGCGGCGGCGTCATGCCCTTGCTGCAAAAGGAAGCCGTCCATGCTTGAGTCATCCGCGCTGAAAACGCCGGTGCTCAGCCGCCAGCGGCTGGACGCGGCCACCGAGCGCGTCACGCTGGGCCTGCCATCCCGCCACCCGGATGTGCGGCCCGGCCAGGCGATCCAGGTTCAACTGGCGGACGGAAGACCCTTCTTTTCCATCGCAGGACTGCAACCGGGCGCCAGCCTGGAGCTGCACGTCACCCGACGCCGGGACAGCCGCAGCAATCCGCAGCTGTTCGCGGCGCTGGATGCCGGCTCGCTGCAGATCAGCCTGCCGCACGGCGCGATCGCGCTGACGGACGACAGGCGCCTGCCGGACATTTTGATCGCAAGCCAATCCGGCTACGCCCAATCCCGCGCCATGCTGGACTGGATGGCCCGCCGCCGGCCAGGACACCGCTGCCGATTGCTGTGGCAGGCCTCCTCCGGCTATCTGGAGGCAGAACGGCCCTGGCTGGAAAAACTGGCGGCGGCCTGGGCCGGCCTGTCGCTGACGCTGCTGCCGCTGGACGAACACGATGCCTTGAACGAGGCGCTGGCGGCCCTGCCTTCGCCCTCGACCCAGGGTCTGGCCGTGGTCAGCGGCTCTTCCCACTTTCTCGATGCCGCCCGCCATGCGTTGCGGCGCCACCGATACACATTGCTGAGCGACCAGAATCCGGCCGCCCTGCCCTCGATCGAACAGGAGAACGCTCTATGCCGGTAATCACCCTGCTGCCTGAGCACAAGCAACTCGAACTGCCGGCGGAAAGCCCGTTGATCGACCTCGAATTCGAATACTACGGCGAACAACACTTGTCCTTCGGCTGCCGCTCCGGCGTCTGCGGCGTTTGCCTGGTCAAGGTGCACCACGGCGCGTCCTTGCTGGGCCCCGTAGCGGAAAACGAGCGCGATTTCGTCCAACGAATGGGATTCGAATCGGGTCCCTACCGCTTGGCCTGCCAATGCCGGCTGAACGGCGACGTGACGCTGGAGGTCGCCACCCGCGACGCCATGCCCCACGCGGCCGCGCCGTCTCCGGAGCCGGATCGCGCCCCCGCGCTGTAAAACCGCGCAACCCCATTTACCCGGCGACTCCGCCCGCGCTGGCGGCGGGAAGCCATTTTTCAAACCATAGCCCATAGCTATAAACAACCACCACTCAACAGGAAAAATCAACATGAACCGTTGCAAAAACACCGGCCTGAACCGCAGCAAGCCCTTCCTCTCCTCCAGCCAGTCCCAAGAACTGCGCCAGAAGATGGATCAGCAAATCGACGCCCAGATCGACGCCTGGTACGCCAGCGTGCCCGCCGCCGACCACCTGGAACGCCGCGAGGTGAACAGCGAGTACTACCGCCGCAATCTGATCGAAACCGCATGGCGCATTCGCCTGCTGCGCGTGGCCGAATCCAAAACGCTGGCGGAAATCGCCAAGCGCAGCCCGGAAGCCGCCCAGATCTGGGCGAACTATGAAATGGAGGAAATGCTGCACGACGAGCTGTTCATCCAGGATCTGCAGCGCGCCGGCGTCAGCCGCGAAACCTTCCTGGCCACCGAGCCCTACCTGTCCACCAAGCTGCTGACCGGTTTCTTCAGCTACCTGCTGGACCATGAAGGCCCGCTGGGCGTAGTGGCTTACTCCTATCTTGTGGAGTACGTCAACGTCAAGCTGGAACCGCGCAAGATCGAGGCCATGAAGCACAGCATCGGCGACCAGAAGCTGGTCGGCCAGATCGCCCACTCCCATACCGACATCAATGACGACCACCCGGGCGAAGTCTGGGCCGCTCTGCGCCTCCTGATTGAAAACGAGCAGGACATCGCTCACCTGGAACGCTACCTGCAAGAACACCAGCGCATCCTGGCGATGTACTTCGAAGAACTGGCGCAAGACACCCTGGCCCAGGAAAGCAAAGCGGCCTAATGCCATGAAACGCGCCATCATTCTGTTAAGCCATTGCGGCTATTCCTTCATGGAAGACCTGACCGCTGCGGCACGCAGGCAAGGGCAAGCGGTGCTGATCCTCAGCTCCGCCCCCTTGGGCGCGGCCAGCGAACGGCTGGACGCTCTGGCCGGCCTGGCGGACGGCGTGCGCGCCGCCTCAGGGCATCAGCTGGAAGAAGCCGACCTGCTGCAGGCCATCGACGCCTGGCGCGGACAGGGCTGGGAACCCGCGGCCTGTGTATCGGTGTGGGAGGGCTACCGTCGGTTGATGGCGCAAGCCAACGCGCTCCTCGGCGTGCCCGACCTGGCGCCCGACACCGTGGACAACCTGACCGACAAGCACTGGCTGCGCCAGCGGCTGCAAGCGCTGGGCCTCAGCCAGACCCGCACCGAACTCGCCAGCGATGCTTCGCTCGAAGCCTGGCTGAGCGAGGGCCGCCCTGGCTTCGTCAAGCCGCGCCGCGGCCTGGCCTCCTTCGGTGCCAGCAAGCTGCGACCGGGCCTGAACATGGCCCGCCTCTCCGAGATCGGCGAGGAGGCCAGCCGGGATCCGCTGTACGCCGGCCTGATCGGCAATCCGCAGTTCATCATTGAAGATTATCTGGACGGCCCGGAATTCAGCTTCGAAGTCATGATGCAGGCTGGCCGCGCCTATCTGCTGGGCGTGCACCACAAGCTGCAGGTGACGGAGCAGGAACACACGGTGCTGGAGGAATGCTGCGTCTCGCCGCCGCTGGACTGGGAACCCTCCCAGGCGGACGGCGCCAGGCAATGGCTGCAGGCCGTGCTGCACGGCTGCGGCGCCGACTGGGGCTGCTTCCATCTGGAAGCCCGGCTGTGCGCCAGCGGCTG
The DNA here is from genome assembly GCF_039708975.1 of Chromobacterium indicum. Classification (NCBI taxonomy): domain Bacteria; kingdom Pseudomonadati; phylum Pseudomonadota; class Betaproteobacteria; order Neisseriales; family Chromobacteriaceae; genus Chromobacterium; species Chromobacterium indicum. The sequence continues at coordinate 34,437 of NZ_JAYFSJ010000015.1, read as the reverse complement.
GGAACTGATTGAAATCAACCCCCGCGTGGGCGGCTCCCTGATCTCGCCGAGCGTCGCCGTGCAATGCGACGGCCGCAATCTGCTGGACTTCTGGCTGAAGCAACTGCTGGCCGCCGACTCCGGCCAGCAACTGCAGGCCGGAAGCGAACTGGCCGCGCTGGACTCGGAATACCCCCGGCGCCGCGCCAGCTTTTTCCGCGCCTACTTCTGCCGGCCCGGCACCATAGACTCGATCGAACGGAACGAGCATCCCCACGCTCCGGACCAGCTGCAGTGCTTCCTGCAGTCGGGCCAGACCATTACCGAAGGCGCGCGGGAAGTCTTCCTCGGCCAGGCGCTGTGGTCGTTCGACTATCAGAGCCGCCACGAAGTGATTCCGGAATTGCTGCGCGCCTCCAGCCGCACGCTTGTCGCCCACTATGCCGATTGAACGAGGTATTACTGCGATGACATCTGAAAACAAACGCTGGCTGCTGCTGGTGGACTACAACCTCAGCCGGGTGGGCGACGTAGCCTGCATGTTCGACTACGCGCGGACCCGCTACCAGCTCTCCACCATCCTGATCCGCCACCATCCCAGCCAGCAAGACCATCAACTGGCCGACGCGGTCATCGATCTGAATCCGCTGGACGGCGGCTTCGTCGACCAGGCGCTGCGGGCATTGCAGCCTTGGCTCGGCCAACTGGCAGGCGGGCTGGTGTTTTCCGACAACGCTGTCGCCAGCGGCGCGTCCCTGCTCAAAGCGCTGGGCTTGCCGGTGGACGACGCCGACCTGGCCCAGGCAGCCTTCAGCAAATCCGTCTACCGGCAGCGCGAGCAAAAGCATGCCGAGCTGTTCGGCGCGCAATCGCTGTACTGCCCGCCTTTCCAGATCATCCGCACGCAGGCCGAACTCGCGGCCTTCGCCGAGCGCAATCCGGAAGGCTTCGTGCTCAAGCCGTCCTGCGAGGGCAACAACCGCGGCGTGCTGCTGCTGAAGCAGGGCGACGATCTGGCCGCAGCCTGGCAGGAAGTCCTGCCCTATCTGGACGGCGGGCTGATCGCGGAAGGCTACATTCCCTTCCATCGCGAATATTCGTTCGACGGCATCGGCAATCTGCATTTCATTACCGAGAAGATCAGCGCCAGCGGCCGCTATCCGGTGGAAACCGGCCAGTTGCTGCCCGCCCGGCTCCAGCCCGCGGAAAGACATCGTCTGATCCGGGCCGGACAGAGCGCCAACCTGCTGGTCGGCCAATTCGCGGGCCCCTTCCACAACGAGGTCAAACTGGACGATGCCGGCGCGAGAACTGCGGTCATCGAGCCGAATCGCCGTCCGGCCGGCATGAAGATCTGGCACTTGGCGGAACGGGTCTATCGACAATCCTTCTACCAGCTGTGGGTCGATAGCGTGCTGGCGCAAGCGCTGCCCCAGCAACTGCCCGCTCCGCGCGGCCAGGCCGCCACGATGATGCTGGGCATGCCCCGCGACGGGGAGCTGGACATCGCCGCCCTGCCCGCTCCAGAACAGCTGCTGCAACAGGCGCTGCAACGATTGGGGGAACAGCCGGACGAACTGGAATTCTTCGAATTCGCCTGGCTCGCCCCCGCCCGCCGCGCCTATCCGCTGCAGGCCCGGGACAACGGCGACTTCCCGGCCCAGGTCTGCGTGTACACGCCGGACGATGGATATGATCTGCACGGCTGGCTGCAACGATTCCAACAAGCGTGGGCGTCCATCCTCCTCAACTACCTCGACGCGCCTGACGTGGAAGAGAAACTACGCCGGCCAGCGGTAGCCATCGCCAAAAATGGGGGGCATGGATTTCTGCATGCGCACCATTAGGAAATCCTGCAGCAGACGCACCGGCAGCGACAAATGCCGCCGGTGCGCATAGTAGAAATAAATGGAGCGCGGAGGCGGCGCGAAATCGGTCAACAACGGCACCAGGCGCCGGGTGGCGAGATAGGGGTAGGCCTGCACCGTTCCTATCATCGCCAAGCCGGCCCCCTGCAGCGCCGCCTCACAGGCGGCGAACGGATCATTGACGGTCAGCCGCCCCTCCACCTCTACCCGCCGCAACACCCCGTTGTCGTTGAACTCCCAAGGCATCAGCCTGCCGCTGTTCTGGCTGACCACCCGGATGCAGTCGTGGCCGTCCAGATCGGCCAGCGTCTGCGGCGTGCCCGATCTCGTCAGATAGGCCGGGGAGGCGAAAACCAGGCGCTGCAGCGGCAGCAGGGCCTTGGCGACGAAGCTGCTGTCCTTGGCCAACTGGTCGCCGATGCCCGCGTCGTAACCATCCCGCACCAGGTCAACGATACGGTCTTCGAAGTGGAGCTCCAGCTTCAAGGATTGGTGCAGCTGGGAGAACTCGTTCAACACCGGCAGGAAATAATTCCTGCCGATGCCGTTGGGCAAGGTCAGCCTCAGACGCCCGCCCACCTCGCTGCCATGGTGGCGAACGTCCTGCTCCAGCTGCCGGAGCTCGCTGTACAGATTGGACATCCGCTGGAAGTACATTTCGCCGACTGCGGTCAGCGCCAGCGCCCTCGTGTTCCGATGCACCAGCCGCACGCCCAGCTCGCTCTCCAACTGCTGCACATGCTTGCTGACAGCCGCCGGTGTCAGGCCCATGCAACGGGCCGCCTGCGAAAAATTTCCCTCCTCCACCGAACGCAAGAAAGAAACCACAATATTGAAATTATTCATTAGCCCCGCCAGCGGCGAACCGCCACTCATGTCAAAACAATAAATATTAAATCAAGACTGGCATAAAAATAACTGTACGTACTTACAATAACTGGACGAATAAAATCTCCCGCCGCCGGCTCTGCCGCCTCATGCCGGCATTGGTCTCACTCCATGAAAAAACCCTCCGGCATGCCGGAGGGTTGGATGGCGATCAGCCCATCAAGGACAGGTTCGACTCCTCGTCGCCGTCCTCCTCTCCGAGGAAGCCGCCGCTCTGGTGCGTCCACAACCGGGCATAGAGGCCGCCCTGCGCCAGCAACTGCTGATGCGTGCCCTCCTCGACCACCTGGCCCTGGTCCAGCACGATCAACCGGTCCATCGCCGCGATGGTGGACAGCCGATGGGCGATGGCGACCACAGTCTTGCCTTCCATCAGCCGGTACAGGCTGCTCTGGATCGCCGCTTCCACTTCCGAATCCAGCGCGCTGGTCGCCTCGTCCAGCAGCAGGATGGGCGCGTCCTTCAGCATCACCCGCGCGATGGCGATCCGCTGCCGCTGGCCGCCGGACAGCTTGACGCCGCGTTCGCCGACATGCGCCTCGTAGCCGATGCGCCCCTTGGGATCGGTCAGCGAGCGGATGAAATCATCGGCTTCAGCCTTGCGCGCCGCTTCAATCATTTGCTCGTCATTGGCGTCCGGCCTGCCGTACAACAGGTTGTCGCGCACCGAGCGATGCAACAGCGACGTATCCTGGGTCACCATGCCCACTCTGGCCCGCAGGCTGTCCTGGGTCACGCCGGCGATGTCCTGGCCGTCGATCAGAATGCGGCCGCCATCCAGGTCGTAGAAGCGCAGCAACAAGTTGACGATGGTGGACTTGCCGGCGCCGGAACGGCCGACCAGGCCGATCTTCTCGCCCGGGCGTATCGTCAGGTCCAGGCCGGAAATCACATTTTTCGCTCCGCCATAGGCGAAATCGACATTATCGAAGCGGATCTCGCCGCGCGGCACTTCCAGCTTGGCCGCGTCCGGCTTGTCCACCACCGCCACCGTGCGCGACAGCGTGGTGATGCCGTCCTGCACCGTGCCGATGTTCTCGAACAGGCTGGACATCTCCCACATGATCCAGTGCGAAATGCCGTTCAGCCTCAGCGCCATCGCGGTGGACGCCGCCACCGCGCCGATGCTGACCTGGCCCTGGCTCCACAGCCACAGCGCGGAACCGGTGGTGATGCCGATCAGCAGCATGCTGGTCAGCTGGTTGACGACCTCGAAGCCGCTGACCAGACGCATCTGGCGATAGGCGGTGGACAGGAACTCCTCCATCGCGCCCTTGGCGAAGCGCGCCTCGCGCTGGCCGTGCGAGAACAGCTTGACCGTAGCGATATTGGTATAGGCGTCGGTGATGCGGCCGGTCATCAGGCTGCGCGCATCGGCCTGCAGGGTGGCCGCCTTGCCCAGCTTGGGCACGAAGAACCACAGCGTCGCGACGTAAAGCGCCAGCCAGGCCAGGAAAGGCAGCAGCAACATGACGTCGAAATGGCCGAGCACCGCGATCATGGTGACGAAGTAAATGACGACGAATACCAGAATGTCGGTGATGATCAGCACGGTGTCGCGCACCGCCAGCGCGGTCTGCATCACCTTGGCCGACACCCGGCCGGCGAACTCGTCCTGATAGAAGCTCAGGCTCTGGCCCAGCAGATGGCGGTGGAAATTCCAGCGCAGCCGCATCGGAAAATTGGAAAACAGGCCTTGATACTTGCTCATTGCCTGCAGCGACACCAGCAGCACGCTGGCCAACAGAATGCCGGCCAGCAGCAGCAGATGGCCGCTCTCGCGCTGCCACAGCTGGTTGGCCGGCACCTTGGCCAGCCAGTCCACCACCGAGCCCAGCATCGAGAACAGCAGGGCCTCGAAGGCGCCGATCAACGCGGTGAGCAGGGTCATGCACAGGATCAGGCCGCGCATGCCGCGGGTACAGAACCAGATAAAGGAGAAAAAGCCGCGCGGAGGCTGGGCGGCAGGCGTGTCCGGATAGGGGGATATCCGGCGTTCAAACCAGGAAAACATAAAGATCGCTCCATTCCCGACAAGCTGAGGGCTGTCGGACAGGGGGTTTAGTGGAGCGATGACGGTAGCCTATCTTCAGCCAGTCTGCAACGGGAAAGTTTGCCCGCAGTCGTTTTCGCGCATGAAAATAGCCGAGACTGGCGGCATCCGGCAGATTGCCTCAGTTCTGTACCTCCAGCCGGATATATACCTCTTCCAGTTTTTCCGACGTGCGCGTCTTCACGTCCACCTTGTGGACCTCGGCCCTCAGCCGCCCCTTGTAAACATGCAACATCAGTTCGGCGGCCTTGCGCGCCTGCTCCTGGGTGGGATGCAGGGGCCCGCTGTCGTCGATGCCGAAATCCGGTGAAATCAGTTTCAACCGATACATTATTATTTTCTCGAAAAATGGCGCTGCCGGATATTTTTATACGGAATGCATTTCCAGCACTCGATTCTACATGAGTTTACCTGATAGAAAATCGATGCCGCGCCATGTAAGGAGAAATCCGAATCTGTTTACAATTCAATGCAAACATTCTAATGAATGCGGATAATGCCGGAGAAAAGCCTGGACAGCTGAATGAGAAAATTGAATATGGGAAAAGCCGGCGAGAAAAAACCCGGCCAAGCCGGGTCGTCGATAAGCGCGCGGCCTCCGCCTAACACCGGCGCTCAGGCCGGCACGCCCATTTCCTGGCCCAGCTCGTAGCGGACCCGCGAGAGCGCGTCTGCCATCTTCCGGTTGTGGCGCTCCCAGTAGCCATGCCGGCACAGGCAGTCCATGCTGACCAGCGCCGCGTCTATCATGAAGCGCTCGTCCACCAGCAGCTGCTCCACCTCGGAAAACGGCAGCAGCAGATGCTCGGCCACCTCTCCATCCTGGCAAGCCGGCGACTCTCCCGGCGCCAGCCACAGATCGTAGGCGTACAGCCATTCGCGGTGCAGGCCCCGCGCCACCGGCCGCTGCGCCAGCAGCAGCGACGCCGGCGTCAGGCCGTCCACCCGCTCGCGCGCGACGCCGGCTTCTTCCCACGACTCACGCTCCAGAGCCAGCGCCAGCGTTTCGCCGGCGGCGACGCCGCCGCCGACCAGGTTGTCCATCCGGTTCGGGTCCACCGCCTTGTGCGGGCTGCGCCGTCCCACCCACATCCGGACCTCGCCGTCGTCGAGCCGGCACAGGCCATTGACGTGCACCGCGCGGCTGGTCAGGCCCAGCGGGCGGAAGGCCGCGCGCTCCAATTCGAAGTAGGGTCTGCCGTCCTGGCGGAAGGCGGTGAAGTTCTCGTTGCGCCAGCCGTTGAGCCAGCCAGCCTGTTGCCAGCGCCGCGCGGCGTGGGCCAGCGCGTGGCTGATGCTGCGGTAGCTGCCCTTCACCTTGCAACGCAGGCCCTGGAAGGTTTCCTCGAACAATTGCGGCTCATGCTGCAGCAGGCGCTCTTTCCACTGGGCGTTGACGCACCCCATTCTTTCGGTGCCGATGAACAGCGGCGTGAACTGCTGAGCATCGAAGCGGCTGACCTTGTCCAGATAGCCGAGTACGGCGTCCACCTGCATGACCACTCCCCCTGCGTTGTTCCGGGAAGGCTGCATATTAGGATGTCTGCCGACGCTTGACTATCCTTCGTCGCACAAAGCCCGAGACTGTTGCATTCCCGCGATTTCAACGCAGCCGATCGCCGAGTCCGGAATCCCGCCGCGGCGCCAGTTCCGCCCCGCGCAGCCAGACTTCGGCATCCCCCACCGCGGCGAAACGGGAGCGGGCGCGGGTGATGGCGGTATACAACAGCGCGCGGTTCAGCAGCGCGCCGGCCTGCTGCGGCAACTGCAGCCACACCTCGTCGTACTCCGAGCCCTGGCTCTTGTGAACCGTCATCGCGAACACCGTGTCGTGCGCCGGCAGCCGTCCGGGCGCGAACTCGCGCCAGCCGCCGTCGGCCGATGGAAACAGCACTCTCAGGCCGGACGGCCGCTGCAAGGCGAAACCGATGTCGCCGTTGAACAGGCCCAGCCCGTAATCGTTCTCGCCTATCATCACCGGCCGGCCCGGATACCAGTCGCGGCCCTCCTGCTTGACGCCGGCCGCTTCCAGCTCGCGCTCGATGCGGCGGTTGCAGTCGGCCACCTGACGCCGTTCGGCCGCCAGCAGCATGAAGGCGGAAAACTCGCGCTGCGCCTCGTCCGCGCCGGCGCCGGCGGCCACCGCGTCCAGGTAGCCGCGCCTGCGCGCGAGCAGCGCCGCGTCGTCGGCCGCATCCTGCCGCCAGACATCGGGCCGTCCGGCATCGTCCAGCACTTGCAGCGAGGCCCGCCCTTCGCCGGCGTTGACTCGACGCGCCAGCTCGCCAATGCCGGAATCCGCGCCGAAGCGGTGGCTGCGGGTCAGCAGCGCCACGCAGTCGGTCAGCGCGCCGCCGGGAGCGGCATCGCCCCGCAGGCTGGCCCCGGCCACCCGCCGCAGCCATTGCGAAGTCTCGTCGCGATAGGCGATGCGCCCGCACAGCTCGCCCAGCACCGCGCCGGCCTCCACCGACGACAGCTGGTCGCGGTCGCCCAGCAGGATCAGCCTGGCCTGGGACGGCAGCGCCGCCACCGTGCGCGCCATCAGCGCCAGGTCTATCATCGACGCCTCGTCCACCACCAGCACATCCAGCGGCAGCGGATTGCCGGCGTGGTGGCGCGGCGCCTCCACGCCGGGACGCAGGCCCAGCAGCCGGTGCAGCGTCTCCGCCTGGGCCGGCAGTTGGCGGCGCACCGCGTCGTCGACATCCAGCCGGTCGCGCGCCGCGCGCACCGATTCGGACAGCCGCGCCGCCGCCTTTCCGGTCGGCGCCGCCATCGCCATCACCAGCGGGCGTGGCGACATCGCCGCCAGCAGCGCCAACAGCCGCACCACGGTGGTGGTCTTGCCGGTGCCGGGGCCGCCTGAAATCACCATCAGCCGCTGCCGCGCCGCCAACGCCGCCGCCAGCTTCTGCCGGTCAGGCTCGCCGTCGTCCGCGCCGGGAAACAGCCGGGCCAGCAGATCGGCCAGCCGCGCCTCGTCCGGCGGGGGCAGCGGCTGGGCCAGCCGCGCCAGCCCTTCGGCCAGCCTGTTCTCGTCATGCCAGTGGCGGGCGAAATACAGCCGCCCGGCCTCGTCCAGGATCAAGGGCGCGTAATCGCCCGGCTGGCCGACCAGCGGGCTGCCGCGCAGCGCCGCCGCCTCGCCGCGGTGCGCCAGCGGCAGGCAGACATGGCCGGCCAGATTGGCGTTGCTCAATTCGCCTATCAGCGCCAGCACCTTGTCATCCGCGTCGGGCGCCAGGCGTTGGAACAGCTTGACCAGTTGGCCGGGCAACAGCGGGATATCGGGTTTCATCGATGGGACTTCCGGATGGATCAGACGCCGCGCTCAATGGCGGGCGAACAGCGGCCGCAAGCGGCCTTGCTCTTGCAGTTGCTGGATGGCCTGGTTCAGGCCCGGCAGCAGGTCCCGATAGCGCGGATGCAGCCGCAGCGCCACCGGCAGGCTGCCCAGCGACTCGCCCGGCAGGCAACGGCCGCCTTCGTCGCGCCGGCTCCAGTATTGCGCGCGGCGGCGCTCCAGCACCACGGCCTGGACCCGGCCCTGGCGCAGCTTGTCCAGCATTTCGTCCTCGTTGGCCGATCCGTCCCGCAGCAGCTTGCGGCTGGCGAACGCGCTCTCCAGCGACGGGAAGCGCTGGCCCAGCAGCGTGCCTATGGTGCCGCCCTTCAGCGAGGCCAGGGTAGCGGGCCGCTTGCCCTTGTCTGGCGGCAGGCACAGCACGAACTCCGCGTCGGCGATGGGTTGGGTGTAGAAGCCGGCCACCGGGGACAAGGCGCGCCAGGATGCGTTGACGCCGACTTCGACATCCAGCTTGCCCACCTGGAACAGCTGCTCCAGCCGTTGCGAGGGATAGTAGTCGAGCTGGAAATGGACGCCGCTTTGCCTGGCAATCAAGGCCAGCGCGTCGCGGTAGGCCAGCGAGAGTCCATCGTCGGCGTTCGCGCGCAGCGATTCGCCGCTGTCGTTGGCCAGCCCGGCCCGAAGCGTGGGTTGGGCCAGCGCCGGCAGGCACAGCAACAGCATCAATCCCCACCACAGCCTATTCACTCAGCCTGGCCTCCAGCGCGTCGCAGATGGTGGACAGTATCTTGATGCGCGCGAAATACTTGTTGTTGGCCTCCACCAGCGTCCACGGCACCTTGCTGGTGCTGGTGCGGTCCACCATATCGCTGACCGCTTGGCGGTAGAGGTCCCATTTGTCGCGGTTGCGCCAATCCTCGTCGGTGATCTTGAAACGCTTGAAACCGGTTTCCTCGCGGCCCTTGAAGCGCGCCAGCTGCTCATCCTTGCTGATCGCCAGCCAGAACTTCAGCACGATGGCGCCGTTCTCGGTCAACTGGTGCTCGAAGTCGTTGATCTCGTAATAGGCGCGCATCCAGTCGGCCTCGGCGGCGAAGCCCTCCACCCTCTCCACCAGCACCCGGCCGTACCAGCTGCGGTCGAAGATGGCGATGCCGCCCTTGCCCGGCAGATGCCGCCAGAAGCGCCACAGCCAGGGCTTGGCCTTTTCCTCCTGGGTAGGCGCGGCCACCGGCACCACCCGGTAGCGGCGGGCATCCAGCGCCTGGGTGATGCGGCGGATGCTGCCGCCCTTGCCGGCCGCGTCGTTGCCCTCGAACGCCAGCACCAGCGAGTGGTTGCCGAAGCGCGGATCGCGGGTCAGCTTGTTCAGCCGCCCTTGCAGCTGGTCCAGCTTTTTCTGGTAGCTGGCCTTGTCCAGCTTCTGCTCCAGCTCCAGCGTGTCCAGCACCAGCTTGTTGTCTATCGGCGCCAAGAGCGGCGGCGCCTCGACGCGGTCGGTGCTCAGCATCGGCTGGCCGAGGCGGTTGCGTATCGCCTCCAGTATGGTATTGGCCACCGTCAGGCTGCGGTAATTGGCGTCCTCGCCGTCGATGACGATCCACGGCGCGTGCGCGGTATTGGTCAGCCTGAGCATGTGCTCGCCGTACTTGCGGATCTTGTCGTAGCGCTCATAGTGCTCCCAGTCGGTCTTGGTCACGCGCCAGCTGGTGGCCGGGTCTTGCTCCAGCGTCTTCAGCCGCTGCTTCTGCTTGTCGCGGCTCAGATGGAACCAGAACTTCAACACCACCGCCCCGTCCAGCGTCAGCATGCGCTCGAAGCGCAGGATGTCGAAAATTTGCCGGTCGAAGGCGTCGCGGTCGCTGCGGTTGAACACCCGCTCGAACAAGGTATCGGAATAATAGGACCCGAAGAACATGCCGATGCGTCCGGTGGCGGGCAGCTCGTTCCAGTAGCGCCACATCCACGGCCGGGCGCGCGCTTCGTCGTTGGGCTTGTCGAAGGCTACGGTGTGGATCAGCCGCGGGTCCAGCCACTCGTTGATCAGATTCATCGTTTCGCCGCGGCCGGCGCCGTCGAAACCGTGGATCAGGATCAGCACCGGGAAATCGGCTTTTTCCTTCAAGTCATACTGCACGTCCAGCAACGCCTCGCGCAGCGCCGGCATCATCTTGCGGAAAGTGTCTTTGTCTATGCTGTGGCCGATTTCGGCGGATTCAAACATGTTTCACATCCTTATCCACTTGCTTAGCTTAGTTGCCATCCCCGGTCGCCATCACTGCGTAGAACTACCAGGGCCTCTCTTGGTTCCAGATCCCGCCAGTAGCGCGTCCAGCGCGTCCAGCAGCGCCGCGGCCGGCGCATCGGCCCACACGCCGCAGCCCGGCTCGCCCATGCCGCGCAGAAACAGGTAGCGCACGCCGCCGAAGCGGCCGTCCCAATCCGCGCCGCGCGCGGCGAAGTAGCGCCGCAGCGCCACCAGGTAAATCAGGTACTGCAGGTAATAATGCTCGCGCGCCACCGCGTGGACCAGACTGTCGTTGCGATAATCGTCGTAAGCGTCGCCCAGATGGTTGGACTTGTAGTCGATCAAATAGACGCGGCCGTCCGCCTCGCACACCAGGTCGACGAAACCTTTCAAAAAGCCCTGCACGCTGGCGAAATCCAGCGCGCCGGCGGCGCGCCGGAACGGCTCGGCCAAGCCATGCTCCGGCTTTTGCAGCGCGGCGATCAGCGCCGCCACGTCCAGCCTTTTCACCGGCAAGGTGAATTCCAGCTCGATCAGCCGCTTGCCGTCGGCGACGTCGCGCAGCCGCGCGCCGGGGGCGATCTCGGCGTTCAGCGCGTCCAGGATCAGCTCGCAGCCGGCGTCCAGCCACTCCTCGCCGAAGCCGTGCCGCGCCAGCGCGCGCGCCACCGCCGCGCGGATGTCGTCCTCGCCGGAGCCGAAGCTGATGTTTTCGAAAATCTCGTGCAGGCAAACGCCGGCCTTGGCGCCGCGCGGGAAGCTGAAGCGATTTCGGACCGGGTCCTCCGGCGGAGCCGCCGACGCCGACGCCGCCGCTCGGTCATAGTCCGGCGCTTCGGCCAGATGGCTGCCGGCGTCATGGGTCAGCGAGGTGAAGCTGGCGATCTTCCACGGCGTGTACAGTTTGCGCTCGAACGGCCGCGCGGCGTAGGCGCGGCCGATCTCGCGGCCGCCCGCCAAGGCCTGCCGTCCCTCGCCGGCCAGCCAGCGCGCCGCGTCGCCGCGCGCCTGGAGAAAGTCCCGCAGCTGCGCTTCCACTGTGCCGCCGTCCAGCTCCAGCGCGTCCAGCGCCGCCAGGTCGCGCGCGCCCGGCGCGTGCAACAGCCAGGACAGCGCAGCAGTCTTCAGCTCCCGCACCCAGCCCCAGGCGATGTACTGGCGGTATTGAGCGCGGGTCAGCGCCACGTACAGCAGGCGCAGCTTCTCGGCCAGCATCTCGCTCCGCGCCGCCTGGCGGATGCCGTCGTCGGCGGCCGCTTCCGGCGCCAGCCACGGCTCGTCGCCGTCGTGATAGCTCCAGAAGCCCGCGCCGCGCCGCTCCAGCGCGCCGTTCCACAAGAAGGGGCAGAACACCACCGGGTACTGCAAGCCCTTGGAGGTGTGGACGGTGACGATCTTGACCAGCGCCGCGTCGCTCTCCAGCCGCAGCACCGCGTCCTCGCCGCGCGGCGGATCGGCGACGCGGGCGGCAAACCAGGACAGCAGCGGCGCCATGCCCTGGCGGCCCTCGCTCTCCTGCTGGATCAGCTCGGCAAGGTGGCCGAGATTGGTCAGCCGCCGCTCGCCGTCCGGCAGCGGCAGCAAGCGCTCCGCCGCCCGCTCCCGCGCGAAATAGTGCCGCCAGGCGGCCATGAAGCCGCGCTCGCGCCAGCGCTGATGGTCGTCGGCGTTCTTCAGCAGCTGGCGCTCCCAACGCGTCTCGTCTTCCAGCTCGGACTTGATCCGCGCGGCGTCGAAGCCGGCCAGCTCGGTGGCCAGCGCGCGCCGCAGCCTGCCCTCGTTGGCCGGCTCGGCCCAGGCGTGCAGCAGGGCCAGCATCTCGCCGGCCTCGCGGCTGGCGAACACGCTCTCCTGGGTCAGCGCCACGCTGGCCACCCCGCGCGCGCGCAGCTCGGTCCGCACCCGGTCGCCCTGGCTGTGGGTGGCCACCAGCACCGCGATGTCGCCGCCGGCCAGCGGCCGCCGCGCGTCGCCCTTGGCGATGGCGGCGCGGCCCTCGGCCGCCAGCGTCAGCAAGCGGGCGATCTCGTCGGCGCAGCCCTCCGCCGCGGCCTGCTCGGCCGCCTCCTTGCTCAACTCTTTTTCGCCGGCCTGTATCCACTGCGCGTTGAACGGCGCGCGATCGTCGTCCACCTCCAGCCTGCCGCCGGACGAGGGGCTGGCCGCCACCGGCTGGTAGGCGATGCCATCCAGCAGGAAAGGCAGATCGCGGCCGAACAGCGCGTTGACGGTGGCCACCAGCGGCTCGTCGGAGCGGCGGTTGGTATCCAGCGTGTACTGACGCTCGGCGTCGTGGCGAGCCGCCAGATAGGCGAAGATGTCGGCGCCGCGGAAGCTGTAGATCGCCTGCTTGGGATCGCCCACCAGAAACACCGGCCGCGCCTCCTCGACGAAGCAGCGGCGGAAGATCCGGTATTGGGTGGGGTCGGTGTCCTGGAATTCGTCGATCAGCGCCACGGAGAAACTGTCCGCCACCTGCGCCGCCAACAAGGGGCCGGTTTCCGGATGCGCCAGCGCCGCGCCCAGATCGGTCAGCAGATCGTCGAAACTGCGGCTGCGCTCGACGCCGCGCCGCCGCGCCAGCTCCTCGTTGGCCCAGGCGATCAGCTCCAGCTTCAGCCCGGCCAGCGAGTTGGCCACCTGGCCCATATAGACGTCCCAGCCGGCGAGCCAGGCCTCCATCCGCTCGAACAAGGGATGGGCCGGCGGCTCGCAGCCCTTCTTCATGCCCTTGGCCAGCGCCTCCGGCCGCAGCTTGTCCAATAGTTTGCGGCTGTCGCTGTCCAACTCCGGCAGCGCGTCGGGCAAGGCCAGCCAGCCGCGCAGATTGCCGGCGATGCGCGCCATGGTGTCCGGCCGATAGATATTGGCCTTGAAGCCGGGATGGGCGAGGAACAGCGCCAAGCCTTCCTCAACCAGCTCTGGCGCTGAAGCCAGCAGCTTCCATCGCTCACTAGCCACCCATCTCGCAGTCTCCAGCCTGACCGCGTCCGGCGCGCGCAGCTTGAGATAAGGCTTGGACAGATAAGGGCGGATCTCGGCCAGCCAGGCGTCCGGCGTCTCGCCCCGCTCCACCAGCACCTGGGCCAGCAGCGGCGCGGCGACGATGCGGCGGCGCCAGAAGTCGTCGACGATTTCGGCCAGCCGCGCGGCGTCGTCCTCGACCAGCTCGGCCTGGAAGGTCTGGCCGCTCTCGAAGGCGGCGTCGGTCAGCACCCGCTGGCAGAAGCCGTGGATGGTGTAGATGGCGGCGGCGTCGAAACCGTTGACCGCGGCGGTCAGCCGCTGGCGGGCCACGTCGCGCGCCTGCCCCTCGGGAAAGCGCGCGGCCAGCGCTTGCAGGAAATCGTCGCCGTCGGCCTTGCCGTCCAGCAGCGCCAGCATCTCGGCCAGCCGCCGGCGCAGGCGCTCGCGCAGCTCGGCGGTGGCGGCCTTGGTGTAGGTGACCACCAGGATCTGCTCGATGGCCGGCGGCGACGCGCCGTCGCGCTCCTCCAGCAGCAGCCGGACGAACAGCGCGGCGATGGTCCAGGTCTTGCCGGTGCCGGCCGAGGCCTCGATCAGGTTGACGCCCGCCAGCGGGCAGTTCAGCGCGTCCAGCGCCTGCGGCGCGTTCATGCCTCGCCTCCCTGCAGGCGTTCGGCCAATGGCAGCAGCAGCGTCTCCGCCAACTGGACGAACAATGGATCTTCCAACGGCGATTGGTGGCGGAAGGCCAGCGCGATCGCCGGCTCATCCTTCTGCGCGATGCCGTCGCCGAGGATGAAATTGGGCTCCCACTTCTGCCAGGCGGCGGCCAAAGCTTTTTCGCGGTTTTCGGGCGCTTTGGCCAGCGCCTCGGCGTAGGCCCAGCTGGTGCGGCCGAAGAAGGGCAAGGGCTGGGCCTGGCCCTGCTTCCAACGGACCAGCCACGGCGCGAGCAGGCCGGCGGCGTCGATCTCCTCGTCAAGCAGCGTGCTGCCGGCGTCGTCGTAGCAGGCGCTGTGCGGAACCACGCCCGCCGGCCGCGCCGCGCACAGGATCAGATGGCTCAGCCACAGCGCGACGCGCTGGGCGGCATTCAGCTTGCCGACGATGAAATCCAGCCGGCCCTCGGGCCGCAGGCCGTACAGCTCGCCCACCAGCGTGAAGCCGGCGATGTCCAGGTGCACCGGCTGCGGCGGCAGCGTCTCCTCGCCCAGCGCGCGCGGCAAGCGGCCGGCCAGCCGGGCGCTGGCCCGGCCCTCCTCTTGCAGCCAGGCTTGGCCCAGCTCGCCGGTGGGCAGCAGGCCGGCGGCGGCCACTCTTTGCCGCACCGGAGCCGATGGCTTGCGGTGCAGCATCGCCTCCACCAGCTGGCGGCGCAACGCGTGGCTGGCGTCGCGCTCCATCGCGAACGGCTCCCGCGCCGGCTGCGCCTCGTCGCGGTAGGCGACGCGCAGCGCCAGCCGGTCGGCCAGCCAGGCCCGCGCCGGATTCTGCCAGAAGCGGATGAAATCGTGCAGATTGACCACCGTCGCAGCCGCTTCGTCCGGCAGCGGCGCGACGAAAGGCGCGGGCTCGGCCGGCGGTGCGGCCAGCGCGGCGGCGAAAGCCGGCTCGAAGCTGGCCAGCCGCGCGTCGCCGCCGTCGAACGAGGTGGGAGAAAACGGCTGCAGCGGGTGGCGCAGCGTCAGCCGCGCCGCCATGTCCTCGCCGCACATCGCCGACAGCGTGTCCAGCAGCTCCGACACCAGCGGCGACGGCGGCAAGGGCTCGCCGCTGCGCGCCGACTGGCCGACATAGGAGAGATACAGCCGGCCGCGGGCGGACAGGATGGCCTCCAGGAACAGGTAGCGGTCGTCGAAGCGGCGCGAACGGTCGCCGCGGCGCGGATTGCGCGCCACCAGGTCGAAGCTGACCGGCCGCTCGTCGCGCGGATAGGCGCCGTCGTTCATGCCGACCAGGCACAGCGCCTGGAATGGTATCGAGCGCATCGGCACCATCGCGCAGAAGGTCACGCCGCCGGACAGAAAGCCCTGCGCCGACGACGAGGACAGCTTGCGCAGCAGCCAGTCGCGCGCCACCGCCAGGCCCACCGGCTGGCCGAAGCCGGCCAGATCGGCGTCCTCGGCCAGCTCGGCGAAGGTTTCGCGCAGCAGCTCCAGCGCCGCCTCGTCGTCGCCGTCGGCCAGGAACAGGCTGTCGCAGGCCAGGTGGAAGCGCTGCGCCCACTGCTGCGGCGCGGCCGGCAGGGACCACGCGTCCGCCAGCGCGTCCAGCGCGTCGTAGAAGCCGGCGAAGCGCGCCAGCGTCTCGCCCAGCTGCCCTTGGGCCGCGGTATAAGGCAGCAGGCCGGCGAACAGCCCGGCGTCGTCGCCGGCCAGCGCCGGCGGCAGCACGGTGCCCAACAGCAGGCGGTCCAGTCCCCAGCGCCAGGTATAGGCGGCTTCGGCCGGCAGTCCCAGCGAGGCCTTGTGCGCGGCGTCGCGCCCCCAGCGGATGCCGGCATCGCGCACCCAGTCCTGGATGAAGGCGAGATCGGCGTCGGCCAGGTCGAAGCGCGCCAGCAGCGCCGGGCAATCCAGCAGCGCCAACACCTCGTCGGCGGCGAAGCGGGAATCGGCCAGCTTCAAGACGGCGGCGAAAGTGGACAGCAGCGGCTGCTCGCGCTCGACGCGGCGGTCGGCGATGCTGTACGGGATGTTGGGCGCGTCGTCGCGGCGGCCGAACACCGCGTCGATGTACGGCGCGTAGGCGTTGATGTCCGGCGTCAGCACCGCCACGTCGGCCGGGCTGAGCCTGGGGTCGGCGGCGAACATCGCCAGCAGCCGGTCCTTCAGCGCCTCCAGCTCGCGCATCGGGCCGTGGCAGGCGTGCACCTCCACCGAATCGTCGGCCGGGTCGAAAGGCCGCGGCAGCTGCGACGGATCGTTGAGCTCCAGGATGTCGCGCTGCAGCCGGGCCAGTAGGCTGTCGCCCTTGGGCGCGGCGAACAGCGGCCTGGCGTCCAGTTCGGCGTCCTCGGCGATCAGTTCGAAAAAGTCGCGCCCCTGCTTGCCCAGCGACGACAACAAGGGATGGCCCTGGGTGGCGAACAGGTCGCCGGCCTGCCGGAGCTTCAGCATCCGGCGCGCATCGACGATGTCGCCCCAATAGGCCTCGCACGGATTCAGCGTGAACAAGCAGACGTCGGTCAGCTCGGCCAGCCGTTTGACCAGCGCCAGATACATCGGCGCCAGGCTGGCGATGCCGAACAGCGTCACCCGCGGCGGCAAGTGCTCGGGCTTCAGCTCGGCGAAGAACTGGTCCAGCATCCGCACCCGGTGGCGGCCCGGGTCGCTTGCGGCCAGCTGCCGCCACAACGCGGCCTGCCAGGCCTCGTCCTCACCCAGGCCCAGCAGCTCATCGGCCTCCCAGGCGCGGATCCAGTCCGGGCGGAACACCAGGTACTGGTCGAAGATGTCGGCGATCTTGCCCGCCAGCTCGAAGGCCGCGGCCTCGCCGCCCTCCAGATAATGCAGCACCGGACCGAACGGCTCGCCCTCCAGCGTCGGCAGCAGCGCCAGCAGCCGCCAGGCCAGCACCTCGGGCACGAAGGCCGACTTGCGCGGCAAGTTCGGCATCACCTGCTGCATCAGCCGCCAGGCGAAGGCCGCCGGCAGCGCGAAATCGATATGGGCGGCGATGCCGGCCTTGCGCGCCACGTCCAGCGTGATCCAGCGTCCCATGCCGCGGCTTTGCACGATCACGGTCTCCGCCGCGAACGGATCGGCCAGCGGCATCGCCTGGGTCATGCCGCAGAACAGCTCGCCCAGTTGCTCGAGACGATTGGATTGATAGAGAAACAGCATGGAATGGTGCGCGCGCGCCTGGATGCGGATATGGCCGGATTGTAGCATCGCGCGGCGGCCGGCCGGGGAACCGGCGGCGATTGACGCCCATCAATGCCCGCCCCGAGCGGATGACATTCAATACAGCCATGATAATGACATTTTGCTTTCTCGCCCCGACGCGCCGCCCCGCGCTCGCTACAAAACGCCGGCCGCGCCGTGTACCATGGCCGGCATCAGCGCGCTGCGCGCCTCAACCGTCGGACCGCCATGTACCCCTACCTGATCGTCAAGCACGCCCACATGGGCTTCGCCTATCTGTCCATCCTGCTGTTCGCCGCCCGCGGCGCGCTGGTGCTGGGCGGCCGCGGCCACTTGCTGCAGAACAAGCCGCTGCGCATCCTGCCTCACGTGATCGACAGCCTGCTGCTGGCCTGTGCCATCGCGCTGGTGGTGATGGGCGGCTGGCCCATTCTGCAGAGCCCCTGGCTGCTGGCCAAGATCGCCGGCCTGATCGCCTACGTGGCCCTGGGCACCATCGCGCTGCGCGGCTCCACGCCGCGGCGGCGCGCGGCGGCCTTCATCGCCGCCTTGCTCACCGTGATCTACATCGTGCTGGTGGCCAAAACCAAACTGGTCATGCCGCTGCTCTGATCGGTCCCGCCGGCTTGACTGCGCCGGCCGCGGCTTCTAGGACACAGTAGGGACGCGCGATGCAGCCCTTTATCCCGTCCCTGCCCCCGGAGCCCGCCGCCAGATGAACCGCGACCTTCCCGCCGTCTTCCGAAACCGGGGTTTTTCGCTGCTGGAGCTGTTGATCGCGCTGGCGGTGGTGGCCATCCTGGCCGGCATCGCCATCCCCTCCTACCAAAACTATACGCAGCGCAGCCGCCGCAGCGACGCGCTGGACGCCTTGTACCAGTTGCAGCAGGCGCAAATACGCTACCGGGGCTTTCACGCCGAATACGCCTCGCAACTGGCGGGCCTGAAAACGCCCTACGCCAGCGGCGTCAGCGCCCAAAAGCATTACCAGCTGGAAACCGGAACCGGCAGCAAGCCCGCATCCGACTTCTACGTCCAGGCCACGGCCAAGCCCGGCGGCGCCCAGGCCGGCGACCGCGACTGCCAGACCATCACGCTCACCCAGCGGCAGCAGACCGTCAGCCTGACGCCGCCCGCCTGCTGGGGACGATGATGCGCGGCGAGCAGCGAGGCGTCACCCTGATCGAGCTGCTGGTGGTGCTGGCCCTGGCTTTGGTGCTGCTGACCCAGGCGCTGCCGGCGCTGGGCCGCTGGATCGCCCGCCAGCAGCTGCAGGGCGCGCTGGACGACATCGACCGCGGACTGCAACTGGCGCGCAAGAGCGCCGCCACCCGGCAGAAAAAGATCTGGGTGACCTTCCGCCGCGACGGCGCCGCCTGGCTGCTGCGGGTATCGGAGAGCGATGCGAAGGATCCATGCGACACCGCCCGCGACTTACTGTGCGTCGGCAGCGCCGAGCATGCCGGCATCGCGCTGGACATGGCCGATCCGCTGCCGCTGCAGCTGGTTTTCACGCCGCTGCGCGGCCTGCCGGAAACCCCTGGCGGCGCCATGATCGGCGGACTGCGGCTGCGGCTCAGCCGCTCCGGCTGCCGGCCGGCGGATTTGCAATTGCTGCCCACCGGCCTGGTCATCGTCGACGAGGCCAGATGCCCATGAGACCGGCGCGCGGCATCAGCCTGCTGGAGCTGTTGATCAGCATGACCATCGGCCTGCTGTTGCTGCTGGTGGTGTCCGGCCTGCTGGTCAGCCTGCTGGGAGAGCAAAGCCGCGAACGCCGCCAGGCTCAGCTGGGCGCGATGATGGACGCGTCGCTGTCTCTGATCGCGATGGACCTTCGCCGCGCCGGCTTCTGGAACGGTTCCGGCGCGGAGGAAGACAATCCCTACCGCGAGCTGTTCATCGAGCGAGACGGAAGCTGCCTGCTCTACGGCTACGACAATCCGGCCACGCCCTCCGCCGCGCCCAGCCTCCGTTATTTCGCCTTCCGCCTGGAAGGGCAGCGCATCCAGCGGCGCAGCAGCGACAAGGCCGGCTGGAGCTGCTCCGCCAGCAACGGCTGGGACGACCTGAGCAAACCCGGCATCGGCGTCGTCGACGCGCTGCGCTTCAGCCCGGAAGCCGGCGGCGGCGCGATCGGCATCGCCGTCAGCGCCCGCGCCGCCAACGGCCCGGAGGAGGAAAAGCTGGACATCCACACCAGCGTGACGCTGCGCAATCACCCCAAGGTGGCGGTAAGATGAGCCGCCGCCACGCCGGACTCGCCACGCTGTTCGCGGTGCTGACGCTGCTGGCGATCGCCAGCCTGGTGTTGCTGGCGGCCTCGCGCCAGCTGGTGCTGATCCACGCCAACGCGCAAAACCAGCATCGCTACCACCAGGCGCTGGACAATGCCGAGGAAGGCCTGCGCCAAGGCAGCCAGGCGCTGGCAAACGGCCAGCCTCTCCCGGCGGATAACGACCGCTTCTCGCTCACACAGCAGGCTATCGCCCCGGACCGCATGCGGCTGCGCAGCGCTGGCAACTACGACGGCCATCGCGTCACCGTGCAGCGGGACTTCCTCCAGAGCGGGAACCAGGGCGGATCAAGCAGCGCGCTGACCCTGGTCGGCAACCTGGATCTGAGCGGCGCCATCAACCTGATCGGCGACAAGCCGGTGGAAATGACAGTGGATGGCGCGGTGACGCTGAGCGGCTCGGTAGACGGCATCGCCACCCTGCAAAGCACCGGCGACATCATCGTCACCGGATCGCAAACCATCAATACCCTGTACTCCAACGGCAATATCGAACTGGGAAACGGCCGCTACCAGACGGTGAAGGCGCTCGGCAACCTGACGCTGCGCGGCGACGCGGCGATCGGCGCGCTGGCGCGGGTCAACGGCAAAGCCGCCTTCCTCAACAGCCCAGGCGTCGCGCCGGCGGTGGCTCGGGCCGAGGTGAAGGGCGATGTGGACATCGCGATGGGCGGCGCCCGCTTCGGCCAGCTGGATGCCGAGGGCAAGGTCGACATCCGCCAGATCGGCGCGCTGGACGCGCTGCGCGCCGAGGGCCACCTGAGCGTGCAGGGCTGGGGCGCGCCCATCGCCGCCACCGTCGCCGGCGCCGCCAGCTACAACGCGGGCAATCCCGACATCCGCGTCGCGTTCCAGCCCGGCCTGAAGCTGAATCTGCAGCCGGTGCCGCCGCTGGAAGTGAAGCGGCCGCGGCTGGACGCCTACGACTACCGCGGCCAGGCCCACTACGTGTTCACCCATGCCGCCGACGGCGGCGTGCGGGTGACGGTGCGCAAGATCCACGGCCTGGCCGACGGCGAATACCGGCTGGGCCGGGATCCGGACAAGCAGCTGCCAAACTACCTGTGCCGCTCCGTGGACGCCAACGGCGTCTGCCGCGCGCCGGCGACGCTGATCTGCAAGGGGCATTCGCCGCAGAACGATTGCTTCGCCGGCAGCCGCCCAGGCCAATGGAAGCTGGACGGCGTCACCTTCGCGCCCGGCGTGCTGTGGTTCGACGGCGACCTGGAGGTTGGCAACGGCACCTACCACAACACCTTCATCGCCAGCGGCAGCATCGCCACCAGCGGCCAGCACGTCAGCTACGCGGTCAACTACGCCGGAACCGTCGGCATCTGCGCCAACGTCGACTTCCCCAGCCTGTATCCGGAAGACGACTGCCGCGGCGGCGCGTTCAAGGGCCGGCCGGTGGGCAACGCGGTGTTGCTGGCCGGCGGCTACGTCGGCAAGCGCTTCCATGGCGGCGACATCACGCTGGGCTCGTCCAGCCGGGTGTTCGGCAATGTCTGGGCCGGCAACCAGCTGTTTTCCAGCGGCAGCACCACGATACACGGCTACGTCAGCGCGCTGGCCCAGGCCGGCGGCCAGGGCGCGCGGCCGCACCAATGGGGCGCCAGCACCACGATAGACCTGCGCGGACTGCCCGACTCGTTCCGGCCGGACGGCCCGCCAGACAACGGCGGCGGCCAGAGCGGCGGCGGCCGTTTCAAAGCGCTGCCCTACAGCTGGATGGACACATGAAGACCCGAGCCCCGCGCGGTTTCACCTTGCTGGAAATGATGATCAGCCTCTTGGTGCTGGCCATCGGCGCGCTGGGCCTGCTGCAGCTGGAAACCCAGCTGCTGCACAGCCAGATCGCCGCCAACGATTACAACACCGCCACCAATCTGGCCCAGGCGGCGCTTGAGCAGCGGAAAACAAACCAGCCCGTCGACTGCCGCCAGAGCAGTTACGCGCCGGCCGCCGCCAGCGGCACCCTGGCCCGTTTCCGCTGCCGCGGCAACGATAGCGGCCCCACCGCCCAGGTGGACGTGAACTGGACCGACAGCGAGGGCGAAAGCCTCACCCTGAGCCTGACCGCTCCGAAATAGCGCGCCCGGCGCTCCTTGACCCAAAACAAGGGCGGCCGGACGCCCATCTGCTACTGTCCCCGCATTTCCCCTACCCGTGATTATCCGATGCCAGCCAGTCAGCAACTGCCGGAACTGGTGTGCCCGGCGGGCAGCCTGCCCGCGCTCAAGGCCGCCGTCGACCATGGCGCCGACACCGTCTACTTCGGCCTGAAAAACGACACCAACGCCCGCAACTTCGCCGGCCTCAATTTCGACGAACACACCGCCCGCGTCGGCATCCGCTACGCGCATGACCGCGGCCGCCAGGTGCTGATGGCGATCAACACCTACGCCCAGGGCGGCGACATCAGCCGCTGGCGCCGGGCGGTGGACCAGGCCGCCGACCTCGGCGTAGACGCCGTGATCCTGGCCGACCTGGGCCTGCTCGACTACGCCAGCCGCCGCCATCCCGAGCTGCGGCTGCACTTGTCGGTGCAGGGCTCGGCCACCAACCACGAGGCGATCCGCCTCGCCCATGAGCTGTTCGGCGTGCGCCGCGCGGTGTTGCCGCGCGTGCTGACCCTGGATCAGGTCAAGAAGGTGATCGAGCAAAGCCCGGTAGAAATAGAAGTATTCGGCTTCGGCAGCCTGTGCGTGATGGTGGAGGGCCGCTGCCTGCTGTCCAGCTACGCCACCGGCGAATCGCCGAACAGCCACGGCGTCTGCTCGCCGGCCAAATACGTGCAATGGCAGAACACGCCGTCCAGCCTGGACGCGCGCCTGTCCGGCATCCTGATCGACCAATACGGCCTGGACCAGCCCGCCGGCTACCCGACGCTGTGCAAGGGCCGCTTCGACGTCCAGGGCGACACCTACTACGCGCTGGAGGAGCCCACCAGCCTCAATGTGCTGGCGGTGTTGCCGCAGTTGCTGGACATGGGCGTGGCCGCGATCAAGATCGAAGGCCGCCAGCGCAGCCCGGCCTACGTCGCCCAGGTGACGCGGGCGCTGCGCGAGGCGCTGGACGCCGCCGGCCGCGAGCGGCACCGCTTCATGGTGCTGCCTGCCTGGCAACAGGCGCTGAACAAGGTGGCCGAAGGGCGCCAGCAAACGCTGGGCGCCTATGACCGGCCCTGGAAATGAGCCGCCGCATGGATACCCGCATGAATCCCATTCCCATGAAACTGTCGCTCGGCCCGGTGCTGTTCTTCTGGAGCCGCGACGACATCCTCCGCTTTTACGCCGAAGCCGCCGAGTGGCCGCTGGATACCCTGTACCTGGGCGAAGTAGTATGCGGCCGCCGCCAGCAGCTGCGCAGCCAGGACTGGGTTTCGCTAGCCGCCGATCTCGCCTCGACCGGCCGCGAGGTGGTGCTGTCCTGCCAGGCGCTGATCGAGAGCGAGTCCGATCTCAAGCGGCTGCGCAAGATGGTCGACAACGGCCAACTGGCGATCGAGGCCAACGACCTCGGCGCGGTGCGGCTGGCCAATGAAAAGAAGCTCCCCTTCGTCGCCGGCACCCACCTGAACATCTACAACGCCGACACGCTGGCGTTGATGTCCCGCCTCGGCGCCTACCGCTGGCTGCCCCCGGTGGAAATGGGCCGCGACACGCTGGCCGCGCTGCTGGAAGCCGCCCGGGGCCAGCAACTGGAGATCGATACTGAAGTGTTCGCCTGGGGACGGCTGCCGCTGGCGCTGTCCTCGCGCTGCTTCACCGCCCGCCATTACAACCTGAACAAGGATGACTGCCAGTTCCGCTGTCTGGAGCACCCGGACGGGCTCAGGCTGGACACCCGCGAAGGCCAGCCCTTCCTCGCCATCAACGGCATCCAGACCATGTCCGACGGCTGCCATGCGCTGCTGCCGCGCCTGGAAGAGCTGCACGCCGCCGGCGCGGGCCGGGCGCGGATCAGTCCGCAGGCGCAAGGCACCGAAGCCGTAGTTCAGGCCTTCCGCCAGCGGCTGGATGGTCACGACGGCTCCGGCTCGCTGCTGGACGGCCTGCGCGCCCAAGCCCCGGGCGAACTCGTAGACGGTTACTGGCGCGGCCAGGCCGGCATCCAAGCGCTGGAGGAGACCCACTGATGCGCGTTCCAGAATTGACCTTCCCCGCCGCCGGCGCCCGGCTGTTGTCGCGGCTGCCCTCCGCGCCGCCCAGCCGGCTGCTGGCCGCCGCCCTGAATCTGCTGAAGAAACGCGGCGTGCTGCCGGTGGACATGGCGCTGCTGGACGGCAAACGCTTTGAGGTTCACGTCAAGGATGCCGGGTTGCGGCTGGGCTTCGCCGCCAGCGGCGACGCTTTCGTCGCCAGCCGCGGCGAGCCTGATTTGCGCCTGGCCGCCAACGGCTGCGACTTCGCCCGCATGATGCTGCGCGAGGAAGACCCGGACACGCTGTTCTTCCAGCGCAAGCTCTCCATTGAAGGCGATACCGAGCTGGGCCTGATCATCAAGAACCTGCTGGACAGCGTGGACTGGAGCCAGACGCCGCTGGCGCGAATGATGGCGGCCTGAGCGGCTGCTTGCCCCGGCCAGTGGGATGGGCTAGCAAGAAAATAGTCCGCCACCCACGCAGGGGCACCATGAATCCCTGGCCGTTCAGCGCCCGCCGCATCCGCAAGGAACTGACCCTGATCCTGCTGCTCAATCTGGGCTGCTATCTGCTGTTCATTCACTGGGATCTGTTCGAGAAGCTGGACGTCTGGCTGCACCAGCACCCGGCCTCGCAACTGGACGAGGTGCTGTTGCTCAGCTTCACCCTGGCGCTATCCATGACCTGGTTCGCCATCCGCCGGCTGCGGGAGGCTCGCCAGTTGCTGAAAGCGCTGCGCCGCCAGGCCGAGCGAGACGACATCACTGGCCTGGCCAACCGCCGGCGCGCCAACCAGGCGCTGCAGCGAGAAACCGAGCGCAGCTGCCGCTCGGGCCGCCGCTACTCGGTTCTGCTGATCGATCTCGACCACTTCAAGCACATCAACGACAGCCATGGCCATCTGGTCGGCGACAGGGTGCTGCAGCGTTTCGGCCAAGTGCTGCGCCAGCGGGCGCGCCAGTTGGACACCATCGCCCGCTGGGGCGGAGAGGAATTCATCATCGTCTGCCCGGAAACCGAGCAGGACGGCGCGCTGGCGCTGGCCGAAAGCATCAGCCAGCTGCTGCGCGAAACCGACTTCGATCCGGCGCTCCGCGTCACCGCCAGCATAGGCGTGGCGACCCTGGCCGACGACGACACGCCGGACAGCCTGGTCCACCGCGCCGACATCTGCCTGTACGCCGCCAAGCAAGCAGGCCGGGACCAAGTGGTGGGAGAAAACCATTCCCCCGCCGCGCAGCCATGAAAAAACCGGCGCCGCGGCGCCGGTTTTCTTCGCATGGGGAAAGGCTGCTCAGAGCGCGCCCACGCTCTGCTGCAAGGCGCTGCGCTTGGCCGATAGGTCCAATCCCGGCAGATCCGCCATGATGTCCGGATGATCCGCCAGCTTCTCCACCACGTAATCGACGAAAACGCGGGTACGCGGCGCGATATGGTCGCGGTGCGGGAAGCAAATGTAGATGGAACGCTCCAACGACACCATGTCGGTCAGCACCGGCTCCAGCTCGCCGCTGCGGATCAGGTGCACCACCTCGTGGCCCGGCAGTTGCGCGACGCCCATGCCCAGACGGGCCAGCTCGGCCACCGCCTCCATGTCGTTCAACGTGTAGGTGCCGTTCACCTCCAGCGGAATGCGCTCGCCCTTGCGGTCGAACTCCCACTTGAACAGGCGACCGGAAGTCGGAAACTGGAAGTTGATGCAATCGTAGCCGCTCAGCTCTTCGGGAGCGGACGGCCTTCCGTGGCGGTCCCAATATTCGGGAGAGGCCACCACATACAGCGGCATCTGCGCCAGATTGCGCGCCACCATGCGGCTGTCCGGCATCATGCCGGTACGGACGCCGACATCGTAGCCATCTTCTATCAGATCGCTGAAATGGTCATCCAGGCCGAAGAACACCCTGATCTTGGGGTAGCGTTCGCAAAACTCGCCCATGATGGGCAGAATGAAGCGGCGGCCGAAGGAGTTGGGCATGCTGACGCGCAGATGGCCGGCCGGCTCGTCGCGGCTGGCTTTCAACTGGTTGATCGCCGAATCCAGATTATTGACCGGACCGCGGCACTGCGCGTAGAAGCGCCGGCCGTCTTCCGTCAAGGTCAACTGGCGGGTAGTGCGATTGAACAACCGCACCTCCAGCTCCTGCTCCAAGCGGGCAATGCTCTGGCTGATCGCGGCCGGCGAGACGCCAAGCTTGCGCGCGGCATCGGAAAAACTGCCGTTCTCGGCTGTGGTCATGAAGACCATGAGTGCTTTTAAGGTATCCATAAGCGGGGCGATTCCTGAAGCGATCCATGCTGTTTTGCCTGATTGATTGGTCTGGCGAGCAGTCGGATCGTTCACAGAATTGAAGCTATTTATTAAAACAGCTTACATCAATTCTGCATGATATTAAAGAATATAGTTTAATCTCATATACTATCCACCACTTTGGCCGCGTCGACTGCCTACCCTACATCCCCGATGTTTGCCAGCCGCGTCCTCGAACGGGCACCGCTGGCTTATCAATTATTTTATGCGATCCAATTATGCGCTTTAAAGCGTTCGCTTGCCAGAATTTATTAGTTATCGCTTACAATTTATGACATTGAGATGAAGATAAAATGCGACATCCTTACTCATCGCAACGTCCGGCGCGTCTTACAGAACAAAGATAAGAAAAGCATTATTTTTAGCCAAATCATGCCCTTGTCATTGTTGATGCAAATCAATATCATCGTTTTTACAATTACAAAAAAGTCAAATTCTTTTCCCCTATCGGCATGTTTCTATTTGTAACGAATGCCGTTATGACAAACAAAATGATGAATTATCAGTAATTTTCCTAGGATTCATGCTCTTACAAATTTGGTATACTCAATGACGAAAAAGCAACAATTCATATGAATTCAAATCCGCAGGGTCTTACATGCAACAAGCATGTGGGGTACTATCTGCGGCACACAGAACCAAGAACAAGGAAGACCCGCTCATGGTGACTTCAAAACCCATCAATGCAAGACCGCTCCCGGCCGGACTCACCGCGTCGCAGCAATGGACATTGCTGGAATGGATTCACATGGCCGGGCACATCGAGACCGAAGGCGAGCTCAAGGCCTTCCTGGACAACATCCTGACCCAGGCCCCGTCGGACCGCATCATTCTGGTCCTCGGCCGCCTGAACAACCAGAACCAGATCCAGCGCATGGAAAAGGTGCTGAACGTCAGCTACCCGTCAGACTGGCTCGACCAGTACTCTCAGGAAAACTTCGCCCAGCACGACCCGATCATGCGCATCCATCTGGGCCAGGGGCCGGTGATCTGGGAGGAGCGCTTCAGCCGCGCCAAAGGCGCGGAGGAAAAGCGCTTCATCGCTGAAGCCTCCAGCAACGGTATGGCCAGCGGAATCACCTTCAGCGCGGCATCCGACCGCAACAACGTCGGCAGCATCCTATCTCTCGGCGGCAAGGAACCCAGCCGCAACGCAGCGCTGGTGGCCATGCTGAATTGCCTGACGCCCCATCTGCACCAAGCCGCGGTCCGCATCGCGAATCTGCCGCCAGCCTCTCCCAGCAATATGCCGCTGTCGCAACGGGAATACGACATCTTCCACTGGATGAGCCGCGGCAAGACCAACTGGGAAATCGCCACCATCCTCAACATCAGCGAGAGGACGGTGAAGTTTCACGTCGCTAACGTGATCCGCAAGCTCAATGCGAATAATCGTACTCATGCCATAGTTCTTGGCATGCACTTGGCGATGACACCCCGCGATTTAGTGAACGGATAAGCTCCGTTTTCGCCTGCCCCCAGTCCAGCAGACCAGTCATAGACATCACCCCGCCATCCAGAGGGCGGGGGATGCCCACGGGCACGATGGGGAAGCCCATCATCACCAATCGCCGGTAAAACACCGGCTCCACCACGAAATACATCCAGCGCACGCCGCGCACTTGCGACCAGAGCCACGCCCCCAGGTACAACAGTCTGGCCGCCATGATGGATTCACGCGCGCCAAGCACGCTCCGGTCCACCGCCAGACGGGTGATTTCCGAATACTCGCATCCCTTGCCTATTCGCTCGCCAGGCGCCAGCAATCGCGAGAACTCCTCCTCCAGCATGAAAGGATGATCCCCCGTCGTCAGGCGTATCGCGCCGACAACCTGCCCCCCGCGAGACAACACCAGATTGTCAGAAAAGTCATCGTACGCGTCTCTATCGAAGCCATCCTCGCATAAAGGCACCCACTGCAGCTGCTCGCGAAAGATCTTGTGTCGGAATGCCCACAGCTGTTTCATTCTGGATTCGGTATTCGCCCATTCCAGTACCAGTCCATCTTGACGCAACGGAAAAAATTCTTTCATTTCAACCTCCTATTATCGGTTCGTATAGGCAGAAGAAATGTAAGACCAGACCGAAATAACTGAATCTGACAAATAGGACAGGAAAATTTGATGAAATTTTGTCTAGTGAATGCGCAGAAACCACAATCAAATCCAACCCAAATCGTCATCCCATCCATGATTTTTTGTTACATTAAGGTCTTTGCCCTCCTCTGATCATGACCGCCTTCACCAGTTGCAATCCCTCTTCCGGCGAAGTCTGCTTCACCCGTTCCTCCTGGAATATGCCGGCCCTGGAACAAAGCCTGCGACAGTTGCGAACCGCTCAAAGCGGCTGGGCCGCCCAAGGAGTGGAACAACGCGCCGCGGCGCTGCTGCGCCTGGCGGACCTGCTGTCCCAGCAACGTGAAGCGCTGGCGGATCTGGTGACGCTGGAGGTGGGCAAACGCACGCCTGAGTGCCTCGCGGAGATAGACAAGTCCGCGCAACTGATTCGCTATTACGCGGAGCTGGCGCCGGAACTGCTGCAATCGCTGAGCATCCCCACCCAGGCCAGCCGCAGCGGCGTAGCCTTCGAGCCTCTGGGCCTGGTGCTCGCTGTCATGCCCTGGAACTATCCGGTATGGCAGGTGCTCCGCTTTGCGATCCCTGCGCTGATGTCGGGCAATGCCTGCCTGGTTAAGCCGGCGCCGTCGGTGCCGCAATGCAGCCAGTTGCTGCTGGACATCGTCCGGCACGCCGGCATCCATGTCCTGGACATGGCCTGGATCGAAACCGAGCTGGTGGAAGAGGCGATCCGCCAATGCGACGCCGTCGCGTTCACCGGCTCCACCCAGACTGGGCGCGTGATCGCCTCGCTGGCCGGCCGGCACCTGAAGAAAACCGTGCTGGAACTGGGCGGCAGCAATCCCTTCATCGTGCTTGCCGATGCCGACGTCCAGGCGGCGGCGCGCGACGCCGCCAACTCCCGCTTCCGCGACGCCGGCCAGAGCTGCAACGCCGCCAAGCGGATGATCGTGGTGCCAGAAATCGCCGATGCCTTCGTCAGCGCCTTCTGCGCCGAGGCGGCCAAGCTGCGCGCCGGCGATCCGCGCGATCCGGCCACCACCTTGTCGCCGCTGACCCGGGCCGACTTGCGGGAAGCGCTGCACGCCCAGGTGCTGGACGCCTGTCATCATGGCGCGGAGTTGAAGCTGGGCGGACAGATGCCGCACACGCCAGGCTTTTACTACCCCGCCACCGTGCTGGACCACGTCAATCCCAGCTGCCGCATCTACCACGAAGAAGTGTTCGGCCCGGTGGCCGGCATCCTGCGCGCCGCGGATGAGGCCGACGCGATCCGGCTGGCCAACGACACCCCGTTCGGCCTGGGCGCCAGCATCTATAGCGCCGACAATGACCGCGCCTGGACGCTGGCGCGCCAGATCGAAGCCGGCAGCGTATTCGTCAACCGCCACACCAGTTCCGATCTGCGACTGCCCTTCGGCGGCGTCAAGGCCTCCGGCTATGGCCGCGAGCTGTCCGAATTTGGCCTGTACGAATTCGTCAACGTCAAAACCTACTGGCAGAAGTAGCCGGACAAAAGAAAAAGGGGCCAATGGCCCCTTTACTGTTTTTCGTAACCCGCGGCTCAATGCAGCCGCGCCACGCTTTGCGACAGCGGAATGCCCGCCTCTTTCAGGCAATCGGCCAGATCGCGCCAGCACGCGTCGCGATCGGGCGCCACATCCGGCACTACCAGCCACGGCACGCGGGCGGCGATTTCATCGCTGCCCTTCAGCCTCAGGCCCACTTCGTAGCCCTGGATCTCCGGCTGGTATTCCGCCACCGCCTCCAGCTTCTCGATGCCGCCCTGGCTGGTCGCCAGCAAGGCCACCGATATGCCCAGCCGCTTGCGGTTCCAGGCGCGCATGCCGCTGGACAGCGCCTCCCACCACGGCAGCGGCGCGAACAGCTCGGCCTCGCCGTACTCCATCTCGGCGGCGACCGCCTGCTGAACCAGCGGCATCGATGCGTCCAGCGCGCGGCGCGCCAGGCGGCGCGCGCGTTCCGGCGGCAGGGCGCCGCGTTCCACCAGGAAGGGGATCCAGCTCATCACCAACTGCGGCTCGACCGTCTTGCGCGCCGCGTCGAAGGTGGCGCGCGACGATTCGGGGTCCAGCGGCGCGAAATCGCAGCCGGCATCCATCACCGGCGCCAGTTGCACCAGATCCTGGCAGGCGCGCTCATTCAACATGTCCACGGTGAACAGCGTCGGCGAAATCCATAGAATGGATTTTTCCGGCACCTCCAGCGCGTCGGCCAACGCCACCTCCAGCGACTCCAGCCGCGGGAAGTGCCACCAGACGCCGCCCTGGCTGCGGGAAAACGCGAACGGCAGCGCCCACAGCTCGAACGACATCACATTGCCGTCCTTGCGCATCACCTCGGGAAAGGCCACCGCATCGCGCGCGCTGTTCACCAACAGTTGGCGCGCCGCCGGCTCCGACACCAACGACAGCTGCGCTTCGGTGAACACCGCCTGATCGCCGGCCAACAAAGCCATTTGCACCGCCGCCGCCAGCTGCGCGCCCTCCATCGGTTTGCCCACCGCCTGACGCGCCTGCTCCGCCAGCTTGCCTACCGCCAGCTGCCGCTCCGCCGGCGGCAGCGGCTTGGTCGGTCCGATGCGCATTTCACGCGGCTCCGGACCGGCCGCGTCGCGATCGGCATAGGCCTTGTGCAAACGCTGGTAGACACGCATCGCCTCGTCGCAGATATCCTGCAGCTCGCCAACGCTGGGCTCGATCTCGTCATAGAAATTGAAGTCGAACAACCTCAAGCGCAGATTGCAGACATAGACGGTGAGGCTCTCCTCCTCGTCATACAGCATCGCGCTCGCCAGACCATCGCGCTCGCGGCCGGGAAAGTCGGTGTCGTCATTGCCCACCAGGCGGCAGACAAAAGCTGGGGATTCGGTATGCACCAGGTACTCGGCGCCCTCCAAGCCCTGCTCATCGACGGCATCGCCGAAAATGAAACGGTTGGGCAGGTAGGGTTCGCCCCGAATACGGGCATTGCGCGGCAGGGATTTCATCAGGCGACACTATCTACGTTTACAAGCATCTATTGTAGCGCCACCACCCTCCGGCTTGAAGCCTGCCGCGCGATTTACGACTGCGCCGCAACAATTTGCGCCAAACTGGCGCGCTGCCGGCCGTCGGCATCGAAGTTGCCCTCATCCAGCCACGCCTCAAGCGCAGCTCTTCGCACTGGCCACTCATGGTCCAGGATGGAGAACCAAACCGTGTCCCGATTGCGCCCTTTGTTGACCCGGGCCTGGCGGAACAGACCCTCAAAGGTGAAACCCAGCCGCAAAGCGGCTTGCACCGATGGCGCATTCTGCGCGTCGCACTTCCATTCATAACGGCGATAGCCGAGTTCGAACGCATTGCGCATCATCAAGTACATCGCCTCGGTGGCCAGCCGGCTGCGCTGCAAGCGAGGCGAGAAATTAAGGAAACCCACCTCGATGCTGCCGTCCGCCGGCGCGATGCGCAGATAGCTGCAGAGTCCAACCGCCTCGCCGTCGCGGCCGTCGACGATGGCGTAGAACTGCGGGTCGTCCAAAGCCGCGTTCGCCGCCATCCATTGCTGCCAATCCTCCAGATGAGAAAACGGGCCATGGCTGAGGTAGGTCCAGTTCGCGCCGCCCGGCATCTTATGCAATTCGTCGAACAATTGCGCGCCATGCCGCTCCTGGCTCAGCGGCTCCACCCGGCAATAGCGTCCGGCCAACAGGCTGCGCGGCGGATGCCGCACCCCCTCCCAGTCAACCCGCATGCCTACCATCTGGCCATTCGCATTCGTCTCTGCCGGCTGCGCCAGCGCTTCCCAATCAACACGCATCGCACACCTCCTTGCCGCAGCCCGCATCGCGGGTGGTGGCGTAGCCATCGCGCTTCCACCAATCCAGCCCGCCCTGCAGCTCCTTCACCTTGAACCCCAACTTCGCCAGTTTCAGCGCGCCCTTGGTCGAACCGTTGCAGCCGATGCCGTCGCAGAACGCCACCAGCGTGATATCCCGCGGCAGATCGGCGGTGCTCTCCATCGTCATCAGCCGGTGCGGATGGCTGAGCGCGCCGGGGATGGTTTCATGGCCGAATGCTTCAGCGCTGCGGGTATCGATCAAAAGCAGCGAGCGGCCACCTTCCCCCAGCGCTTGCGCCACATCGGCGGCATCGATCTCGTAAGCCAGCTTGGCTTCGTAAAACTCCTGTTGGCTGATCATTGAGCCTGTCCTTCTGCGTGCATGGAATACTGTTATGCTAAGTTCAAAGTCATCACCAGAAAAGCTCCACTTAAGCCAATTTTATGGAACCACTTTGAGCAACGATTGGTTAGTCGACTATCTGCAGCCCCGGCTGACGCGCAATGGCCCCGAGCATTTGTCGCGCCAGCTCTATCGCCAGCTGCGCGAACTGATACGCTTGCGCCGGCTGGCCGGCGGCAGCGCCCTGCCCGCCAGCCGCGCGCTGGCGCAGACGCTGCGACTTGGCCGCAATACCGTGCTTGCGGCTTATGATCAGCTGGCGGCCGAAGGCTATCTGGAAAGCCGCCACGGCTCGGGCACCTATGTCTGCGACGCCTTCGGCGACGCAGCGCCCCAACCCGCCCGCGCCGATGCGCTCCCGCGCCAGCTTTCCCTCCGTGGCCAAGCCCTGGCCAATGCCAGCCGTTTGCCTGCCCGCAAACTCGGCGCCTTCGTGCCGGGCCAACCCGAACTCGAGCTCTTCCCCCACAAGCAATGGCAACAATGCTTGAGCCGGCGGCAACGGAGCGCGCCGCTGGCATGGCTGCACTATCAGCATCAAGGCGGATTGCCCGAGTTGCGCGCCATCCTCAGCCAATACCTGCATTTGACGCGATCGGTCCGCTGCCAGCCGGAACAGGTCGTCATCGTTCCCGGCGCCCAAAGCGCGCTGACCTTGCTGGCGCAATTGCTGGCCGAGCCCGGAGACACCGCCTGGATAGAAGAGCCGGGCTATACCGGAGCGCAGGCCGCCATGCTGGCCGCCGGCCTGCGCTGCCAGGCCATCCGGGTCGATGAGCAAGGATTGCGTTCGGATCCGGCCGCCGATCCGCCGCGCCTCATCTATGCCACGCCCGCCCATCAGTACCCGACCGGCGCGGTGATGAGCCTGCCGCGACGGCTGGAGCTGCTGGCGCAGGCCCGCCGCCACGACAGCTGGATCGTGGAGGATGATTACGATGGCGAATTCTGCTACGCCTCGGCGCCGCTGGCCGCGCTGCAAAGCCTGGATCAGGATGGCCGCGTGATCTATGTCGGCACCTTCAGCAAAGTGATGTTTCCCGGCCTGAAGCTGGCCTACCTGGTGCTGCCGGCCGAGCTGGTCGATCCCTACCGCCGCTGCCAGGCCAGACTGCAAGGCGAAGGCAGCTACCTCCAGCAGGCCGCGGTGGCAGACTTCATCGAACAGGGCCACTTCGCTCGCCATATCCGGCATATGCGCGAGCTATACCAGCGGCGCCAGCAACTGCTTCGGCACGCGGTGGAGCAATGCCTCGGCTCGGCTCTTCCCCTGCACGGCGGCGATGCAGGCATGCATCTGCTGGCGGAACTGCCGGAGGGTTTCGATGAGTGGGAGCTGCAAGCGGCGGCGGCGGAGCGCCAGCTGTGGCTGCGCCCGCTGGCCCGCCATTTTCTGGATACGCCCTACCGCAACGGACTGGTATTGGGTTACGCCGGCATCGCCGACCACGCGATGCGCCCTGCCGTGCAACAATTGGCGGACTTGCTGGAAACGAGACTGAAATGACAAAACCGACGCTGCTGGTCAGCGCCTGCCTGCTGGGGCAGCCCGTACGCTACGATGGCCAATCCAAACCGTTGTCCAGCCTGCAATGGACAACCATGAGGCAACGCTTCGACCTGGTCCCCGTCTGCCCGGAATGCCTGGGCGGCTTGCCTACGCCCAGGCCCGCCGCCGAGATTGTCGGCGGAGACGGCCGCGACGCATTGGCCGGCACCGCCCGCATCCAGACCGCAGACGGCGATGACGTCAGCGCCGCCTTCATCGCCGGCGCTGAGCGCGCCCTGGATGCGGCCCTGCAGCATGGCTGCGCCCAGGCGCTGCTCAAAGCCAACAGCCCCTCCTGCGGCAACCGCCAAATTTACGACGGCAGCTTTTCAGCCACGCTGCGCGATGGGCAAGGCATAGCCGCCAGCCTGCTGGAACGAAATGGCATCGCCGTCTGGAATGAAACCGAAATCGACAGCCTGCTGGATCCCGAGCCGCCGCAAGCAGTTTGACTGCCCCGCAAGAGCCCAGTCGCCGTCAGCAAACCGCTCGAGCGGATGCGGTGCCTGCTGGCCATCCGCAAACGCCAAAGCCCCGCCGGGGTTCGGTCGGGGCTGCTTGGGGAGGTTTCGCGCGCGCAAAGCACAAAGCCCAGCTCGTCTGAGCTGGGCTTCGTTATGGGGCGTCTGGCGGTGTC